>JAFALX010000355.1 GCA_019234035.1 Candidatus Dormiibacterota bacterium
ACGTCTGTCAATGTTATGCTGCGGCCCGATGCCCACCGGCCGCACGAGTCACGAGCGCGCACACCTCCCGCTTCGCTTGCTCGCGGAGTTCGTCGGCAGCGCCTTCCTGGCGGCAGTGGTCGTCGGCTCCGGGATCGCCGCGCAGACCCTGAGCCCGGGTCAGCCCGGTCTGCAGCTGCTGGAGGCCGCGGCTGCCACGGCCGCCGGCCTGTACGCGGCGATCCTCATGGTCGGCGCGGTGTCAGGTGGTCACCTCAACCCGGTCGTCAGCATGGTCGACGCCGCATTCGGGGGCATCAGCCGGCGCGACGTCGTTGCGTACGTGCCCGCGCAGATCGGCGGCTGCATCCTCGGCGCGGTCACGGCCAATGCAATGTTCGGCTTGGCCGCGGTGAGCATCTCGCAGCACGACCGGACGTCGACCGGTCACTGGCTCGGCGAGACCGTCGCGACGCTCGGTCTGCTCGTCGTGATCTTTGCGCTCGCGCGGTCGCACCGGCCACATGTGACCCCCGCGGCCGTCGGCGCGTACATCGGCGCCGCGTACTTTTTCACCAGCTCCACCAGCTTCGCGAACCCCGCGATCACCGTCGGACGCATGTTCAGCAACACGTTTGCCGGCATCGCACCGGGATCGGTGCCCGGGTTCGTCGCGTTTCAGCTCGCCGGCGGCGTCGTCGCGTTCGTGCTCATCTCTGCGCTGTATCCGGATGTGCGCAACGCCGCGGCCGATGTCGTCGTCCCCGCGAACGCGTCACCGGCCGGCGACTAGGAGGCGTCGCGGCGCAGTCCTGAGTTCGGTCGCCCGGGTAGATCCGTATACTCGAAGGTCCCTGCCGACGTAGCTCAGTGGTAGAGCAGCGGTTTCGTAAACCGCTGGCCGGGAGTTCGAATCTCCCCGTCGGCTGCTGCCGTTGTGCAAGTTCGGTTGATGCATCGCACTGCTTCGACTGATGTGGTCCACCGGCGTCCTCGGATTGCAATCGGAGGTTTGCGCGCTGCCGGCCTGTTCCCTCGGCGGCGTCGGCGTCTCGCGTTAGTGCAGTTTTGCCGGTCACGCCCACCGTCGGCAGAAGGGCTTCCGCCAACCAGGCGGCCGCTCGTCTCGCCCGCCCGTCGCCGATCAACATCGTCGTTGGGAACAGGCGGTGTGACTACGGCGCCCCGAAAGGCGTTAGGAGCTGGCCGTCACCTAACGCCTTTGTACGCTGCGAGACCAGTGGTTCCGACGTGCTTTTGCGGACCTTGCGGCGCCGGCCAACTAACATTCGACGCGTTCGAGCGATTCCCATTTCCGTTACATTGACATGCGCAATCGTCAGTGGTATAGCGACAGTGCGTTATAGCTACTTGGCGGAATGGAGGGCAGTCTCGTGCGTTCTAGTTGGCTCAAGGTGGGAGTTCCCCTCGGATTAGCGCTCGTGGGCGTCGCGTGCGCGGGCATCGTCGCGTTTGCGTGCACCAGCCTCGCCTCGCTCAACCTGAGCCAGGCTTCGGGTGCTGCCGGTTCGCAGACCACCGTCACCGGATCCAGCTTCAATCCCAGTGCGAAGCCGGATGCCGATGGCCTGTTCACGCCGGTGACGCTGCACTGGAATTCCGTCAGTGGCCCTGTCCTCGCTGACGGCATCGTTCCGGATCCGACCGGCGCGATCGGGCCGATCGCGGTCACCATCCCGACGTCGGCGACGCCGGGCTACTACATGATCATCGCGACGCAGACGCAGATCCAGGGCGGCAGCGGTGAGGCATACGGCACCCCGGCGAGGACCGTGTTCCAGGTCACCGGGTCAGCTGCAGCACCGGCTCCGCAGCCGGCGACGAACGGCCAGCCGACTGCACCGGCGGCGACCTCGAGCACCCCGGGCGTCGGCGCGGGCCTGATCGCACTCTTGGTGGTTCTCGGAATTGCCGGCGTGGCGCTCTTCGGCGTTGGAACGGCGACGTTCCTCGGCTCTGGTCGCCGTGCAGCGGCGGCGAGCCGGGCACGCAAGTCCTAGACGCGAGCTAGCGCAAGAACGCACAACTGGCGGCAGGCAGGGCCCGCCCACCGGGCCCTGCCTGCTCGTCTATGTATCCCAGGAGGAGAGCGAGATGGCTGAGGGGAGAAGTTCGCGTCGTCGAGTGCGCCGCGCCTCGGTGCTCGTGGGGTCCGTGATCGCCGTAATTGGCGGCGTCGCAGCGTTCCCCGGCGCGGCCGGCGCCGATTCAGGCCCGACTGTGTATCCGGCTGTGCAAGTGACGACGAGCCTTGATCCAGCGCGTGCATACAACCAGCCGCAGCTCACGATCGATCCGCAAAATCCCAACATCCTCGCCGTCGCCGGCGCCGAGTACAACACCGGAACGTGTGGGGCCTTCATCAGTCGCGACGGCGGCCGGACCTGGACCAACCCCGGTGGCATCGCGCGGCCGGCCGGCTACGGCAGCTGCGTCACCTCGGACTACGGTCCATACCTGGGCGCCGCCTTCGGCGCCGACGGCACCCTGTACATGGTCACGACGGCTTCTGCTGCAGCCTGCCAGCAGTGCGCCAACGACCTCGTCTCTGACCGCAGCACCGACCTCGGCGCCACCTGGCAGTCGTCGATCATCCACAAGAGCCAATCGGTGACGTTCACCGGCGTCGACGGCACGACCAAGACGGACATGGAGCACTTCAGCCTGACGCGGATGGCGACCGACCCCAGCAACGCCAATTACCTGTATGCCGGGTCACGGCATGGGTTCGCGGACCGTACGTGTCCGACCTGCGTCGTCGGCGGCAACTTCAAGCCGCGTCCGTACGTCGCCGTGTCAGCCGACGGTGGCAAGACGTGGAGTGCCCCGCAGGACATCATGGCCGACATTCCGCGTTCGCAGATCGAGGGCGCCTTCATCCCCTCGCTCGCGGTCGGTCCGGACGGCACCGTGTACGCGTTCACGCGCGAGACGACCCCACCCGCGGACAAAACCCATCCGTTCAGCCCAGGTGACCCGGCCGGATCGCCCGGCGCCGGCGCGCGAAAGTTCGTCTCCATCTCGCACGACCACGGCAAGACGTGGAAGACGTCCACCCTCGATGCCAGCGCCGTGCCCTGCGGCGGCAACTGTGACAACCCGATCGTCGGGACCGTCGATCCGCACAACGGCAACGTGTACGCGGTCTGGGCGCAGAACCGCTTCGTCAACGGCAAGGCACTGGAGAACGACGCGATGTTCTCCGCCTCGACCAACGGCGGCAAGACCTGGACCAAGCCGGTCGTGCTCAACGACGACACAAGCGGGCTCGACCACTACTTCCCGGGCGTCAGTGTCGCTCCCAATGGTCGCGTCGATGTCGCCTGGTACGACTTCCGCGACGACCATCTGTTCAACCCGAGCAGCACGACCGACAACGAGACCTACTGGAGCGTCTACTACACGTACTCCAACGACGGCGGCCGCACGTGGGCCAAGAACGTTCGGGTCAGCGACCGGCCGATGAACAAGAACGCCGGCTACACGCAGTCGGACCAGCAGGGACTCATGGGACCGGTTGCGGTCGCGTCGGGCAACAACGCGTCGTACTTCGCGTGGTCCGACTCGCGTGCCGGAACCGTCGACAATCCCGTCGAGGACGTCTACTTCACGTCGGCAGCGTATGCGACGGCTGCAGCCCCGGCGACGACAGGCGAGACAGCCGCGTGGGTCTGGGGTCTGCTCGGCGCCGTGAGTGCGCTGACACTGGCCGGACTCATTCTCGTGGCAGTGAGCGCGATGGCGCGCTCGCGCGAGCGCGAGGCCGGAGACGTGCCGGTCACGCGTTAGAGCTGGAACATCGCCGAACTGCGGCAGGCAGGGCCCGGGCACCGGGCCCTGCCTGTGCGCGGTGCAACCGTAAGGAGGAGAGAGAGCATCATGGCTGTGGGGAGAAGGTCAGGGACCAGCGGGACGCGTCGCGCGGCGCTACTGGTGGCAATGACGGCTTCAGTGATCGGCGCGGTGGTCGCTTTCCCTGGCGCCGCCGGCGCGGCGTCCGGCCCGACTGTGTATCCGTCGGTGCAGGTGACAACGAACCTCGATCCTGCCCGCGCGTACAACCAGCCGCAGCTCATGATCGACCCGCAGAACCCCAACATCCTGGCGATCGCGGGTGCCAACTACAACGCGGGAACGTGTGGCGCCTTCATCAGCCGAGACGGCGGGCGGACGTGGAGCAACCCCGGCGGCATCGCGCGGCCGGCCGGCTACGGCACGTGCGTCACGTCTGACTACGGGCCATACCTCGGCGCCGCATTCGGCGCTGACGGCACGCTCTACATGGTCACGACGGCGTCGGCGACATCCTGCCAGCAGTGCGGCAATGACCTCGTGTCCGACAGCAGCACCGACCTCGGTGTCACGTGGCAGTCGTCGATCATCCACAAGAGTCAGACCGCGACGTTCACCGGCGTCGACGGCACGACCAAGACCGACCTCGAGCACTTCAGCCTGACGAGGATGGCGACCGACCCGAGCAACGCGAACTACGTGTACGCGGGCTCCCGCTACGGCTTCGCCGGGCGTATCTGCCCAACCTGTGTGGTCGGCGGCAACTTCAAGCCGCGTCCGTATGTGGGCGTGTCCTCTGACGGCGGCAAGACGTGGAGCGCGCCGCAGGACATCATGGCCGGCATTCCGCGGTCGCAGATCGAGGGCGCCTTCATCCCCTCGCTCGCGGTCGGTCCGGACGGCACCGTGTACGCGTTCACACGTG
>JAFALX010000120.1 GCA_019234035.1 Candidatus Dormiibacterota bacterium
CGTCGCGCAGCGCGCGCTGAAGACGGGAGCGATCGCGGCACACACCGTCGATGCGCGGCGCATCCTCGTCGAGGAGTTCTGCTATCCCACGCTGCAGGCCGGCGCGCTGTACGAGGGCGTGTACCCGCTGGCGACCGCGCTGGCGCGGCCTCTGATCGCCAAATTGCTCGTGGACGTTGCCCGCGACGAGGGTGCCGTCGCCGTCGCGCACGGCTGCACCGGCAAGGGAAACGACCAGGTCCGCTTCGACGTCGCGGTCGCCGCGCTGGCACCCGAGCTGCGCGTGGTGGCGCCGGTGCGCGACTGGGAGATGGGCCGGCCGCAGGAGATCGAGTACGCGGCGCGCCACGGGATCGAGGTGCCGGTGACGCGTCAGTCGCCGTACTCCATCGACGCCAACATCTGGGGTCGCAGCGTCGAGTCCGGATTGCTCGAGGATCCCTGGGTCTCGCCGCCGCCCGACGTCTTCGCGTGGACGTCGGATGCCGCCTCGCCGAAGGCTGCGCCGCGCGAGGTGCTCATCGCCTTCGAGGGCGGTGTGCCGGTCGCGCTGGACGGCGAACGGCTCGCCGCCGAGGAGCTCGTGCAACGGCTCAACGTGCTCGCCGGGGCATGCGGGGTGGGTCGCATCGACCATGTCGAGAACCGACTGGTCGGCATCAAGTCGCGCGAGATCTACGAGGCGCCTGCGGCGATCGTGCTGCACCTCGCGCACGCGGCGCTCGAGTCGCTCACGCTGCCGCGCGACGTGGCGCAGTTCAAGCGCACCGTGGCGGATGAGTGGGCGCAGCTGGTGTACGACGGGCTCTGGTTCGGCGCGCTGCGCACCGCGCTGGGTGCGTTCGTGGCCACCACGCAGGAGCATGTGACCGGCGAGGTGCGGGTGCATCTCGAGCACGGGGCGGCGCACGTCTCCGGGCGCCGGGCGCCGGGCTCGCTGTACCAGCCGTCGCTCGCCACGTACGACCGCACGTACGACACATTCGACCACAGCGCGGCGCGCGGGTTCATCGAGCTCTTCGGCCTGCCGCTGCGCACGCAGACGCGGACGCAGGGAGCTCTCGAGGACAGCGCGCCGCTTCGCGTCGAGCGCCGCGTGCACCGAGCTTAGTGCCTGAGCCGCGCGCCACCAAGCTCTGGGCGGGCCGGCTCGGGGGCAGCACCGCCGGCGTCGTGGAGCGCTACACGTCCTCCGTCGACGTCGACCAGCGCCTGCACGCGGAGGACGTGACGCAATCGCTGGCGCACGCGCGGATGTTGCGGCGTATCGGGATGATCGACGAGGCGACGCTGCACGCGATCGAGGCCGGGCTGCACCAGATCGTCCGGGAGTTCGACGAGGGCGCCTTCGTCTTCGAGCACTCCGATGAGGACATCCACAGCGCCGTCGAACGGCGGCTGCGCGAGCTCGCCGGCGACGCCGCAGGCGCGCTGCAGACGGGCCGCAGCCGCAACGACCAGGTGGCCACCGATCTGCGCATGTTCGGCAAGCGCGCGTGCAGCGACCTTGCCCGTGCCGCCCTCGCGCTGCAGGACGCCCTGCTGCGGCGAGCCGCCGAGCAGCGCGACGCGGTGATGCCCGCGTACACGCACCTGCAGCGCGCGCAACCCGTGACGGTCGCGCATCACCTGCTGGCGTATGTCGAGATGCTGCAGCGCGACATCGAGCGGCTTCTCGACGCGCGCCGCCGCTGCGACGTGCTGCCGCTGGGCAGCGGTGCCGTGGCCGGCTCGACTCTGCCGCTCGACCGCGAGCTCACCGCACGCGAGCTCGGCTTCGGCAGCGTCTCGCGCAACAGCATCGACTCCGTCTCGGACCGCGACTTCGCCGTGGAGATCACCTCGGCGTGCGCGCTGATCATGGTGCACGGCTCGCGCCTCGCCGAGGAGATCGTGCTGTGGATGTCGCGAGAGTTCGGGTTCGCGCTGCTGCCCGACACGCACGCGACCGGCTCATCGCTCATGCCACAGAAGAAGAACCCCGACGTGGCCGAGCTCGCCCGTGGCCGCACCGCGCGCGTCATCGGCGACGTCACCACGCTGCTGACGCTCATCAAGGGCCTGCCGCTCTCGTACAACCGTGACCTGCAGGAGGACAAGCGCCCGCTGTTCGACGCCGTCGACACCACGGCGGCGACGCTCGATGTGCTCGCCGACGTGGTGTCGGTGCTGGGCTTCGATGCCGACGCGATGCGGCGCGCCGCCTCCGACCCGGAGCTGATGGCGACGGACGCCGCGGAGCTGCTCGTGCGTCAGGGCGTTCCGTTCCGCGAGGCGCACGAGATCGTCGGTGCGCTGGTGCGCGAAACGCTCGGCGACGGACGCACGCTCGCCGATCTCACGCTCGACGAGTGGCGCGAGGCGTCGCCGCACTTCTCGCCCGAGGTGCTGGAGCTCTTCGACATCGATGCGGCCGTGGCGCGGCGCCGCACCGCGGGCGGCCCGGCGCCGGATCTCGTCGCGCAGCAGATCGCCGCGGCGCAGGAGCGGCTGGCGGGCATGAGCACCGAGCTCGAGCGGCTGCGGTAGCGTTGCCGGTTCTGAGCCGCCCCGTCCTCATCGTCGGTGACGTCCAGGGAGACGTCGACCGGCTCACCGATGCGCTGCAGCAGTACCCCGACGACGAGGTCGACACCGTGTTCCTCGGCGACTTCTTCCAGGGCGGCAAGCCGGGCGCCGGCGGCGGAGCCGCGGCGGCACGCGTCGCTCGGACGCGGCGTAACTCGCGCGCGGTCCTGGGCAACCACGACCTCTTCCTGCTGCTGGTGCTGGAGCGGGCGCGCGGCGTCGCGGGCGCGCTCGAGTGGCAGACGCGAAGCGGCTCCAGCGTCGAGGAGCTGTGGCTCAGCCGTCGCGGCGACTGGGCGGACCTCCGCGCCGTGGCGGACGATCCGGGGCTCGAAGCGTGGCTGCGTGACCTGCCGCTGATGCTGCTGCTGGACGACGGCACGCTTGCCCAGCACACCGACGACGATCGCTATGCGGAGGTGGGGCGCAGCGTCGACGCGGTGAACGCGCATGCCCGCGAGCTGCTGCGCGCTCCCGGCGGAGTGCTCGACGCGCTGCGCTACACGGTCGGCCGCCACGCGTTCGACGATGGCGCGCGGCTCGACCGCTACCTCGACCACTTCGGCGCACGGCGGCTGATCCACGGGCACACGCCGCACCACGAGGACCGCCCGCGGGCGTCACACGGCGGCCGCGTCCTCGGCTTCGACGGGCGATTCTCGCGGTTCTGGGCGCGCGATCCGGACGACTCCTCGGGGCCGGTGGGAGCCACGATCGCCCTCCTGCCGCCACTGGAAGCGTGACTCGTCGCTGACGCGACGCAGCAGCTCGGTGATCGCCTCCGCGGGGGCGGGTCGGGAGAAGTAGTACCCCTGGGCCTCGGTGCAGCCGAGCGCGAGCAGCCGTTCCGCCTGCTCGGCGCGCTCGATCCCCTCGGCGACCAGATCGAGCCCGAGCGTCTTGCCCAGTCGCACGATCGCCTGCACGAAGGCGCCGCGCCGCGGGTCGTCGACCATATGGTCGATGAAGGCGCGGTCGATCTTGAGGATGTCGATGGGCAGGTCCTGCAGCGCCGCCAGCGACGAGTAGCCGGTGCCGAAGTCGTCCAGCGAGATGCGCACGCCGGTCGCCTTCAGGCGCTGCAGCATGCGCCGCGCGTTGTCGGGGTCCTCCGCCATGAAGCTCTCGGTGATCTCCAGGACCAGTCGCGACGGATGCAGCCCGCTGTGGCGCAGCGCGTCCCACACGTCGTCGACGAAGCGCTGGTTGCTGAGCTGCCGAGGGGAGACGTTGACGCTGACCGAGAACGCCGCCTGGTCGGGGAACGCCGCCTGCCACGCCTGGCACTGCCGGCAGGCCTCGCGCAGCACCTGCAGCCCGATCTCGCCGATGAGCCCGGACTCCTCCGCGACGGCGACGAACTCCGAGGGGTTGACCAGGCCGCGCTCCGGGTGCGCCCACCGGACCAAGGCCTCGACGCCGACCGGCGTCTGGGTCGTGAGGTCGATGACCGGCTGGTAGTGGAGCAGCAGCTGCTCGTCGCGCAGCGCGCGCTCCAGCTCGGTGCGAATCTCGAGGCGGCGCGTCACCGCGGCCTGCATGCCGGGCTCGAATACCTCGAACGTGCCCTTGCCGCGTGTCTTGGCGCGATACATGGCCACGTCGGCGCGGCGCAGCAGCTCACTCGCCGACTCGTCGTCCACACCGGCGATGGCGACACCGAGACTCGCGCGCAGGGTGACCTCGCGTTCGCCGAGCGCGAACGTCGGCGACAGCACGCCGAGCACGCGCTGCGCGACGCTGAGCACGCTGTACTGCTCGCCTGTCTCCTCGAGCAGCACGGCGAACTCGTCGCCGCCGAAGCGCGCCGCCGTGTCCGCGGGACGCAAGACGCTCTGCAGACGCCGCGCGACCGCGCAGAGCAGCTCGTCGCCGGCGCTGTGTCCCAGCGTGTCGTTGACGATCTTGAAGTCGTCCAGATCCAGGAAGATGACCGCCACCGCCTGGCTGTGACCGTCGCGGCGCTGCAGCGCATGCTCCAGGCGGTCAGTGAA
>JAFALX010000258.1 GCA_019234035.1 Candidatus Dormiibacterota bacterium
GTCGTCGGCTGCAGCGGCAAGACCTGTCAGCTGTTCGCTGACCGTCCACAGGCGGGCCGCGACCTCCAGGTCATGGGTGATCCGCTTGGAGCGCCGCTCCTTGCAGTGCATGAAGAACTTGCCGGTGACACCCTCGACGTCGGGCGATGTCGCGAGGTAGATGCTGGTGCGCGCCGCCTTCTCCGGGCTTTTGAACAGCGGCGTCCGCTTCATCGCCTTCGAGAAGAGCAGTGGAAAGCCGGTCATGTTGTCGCCGAACCGCGAGCGCGCCGGCCCCGGGCTGAGGGCGTTCACGGTCACTCGGGTTCCTTCGAGGCGCCGCGCCAGCTCGTACGCGAACAGGATGTTCTCCAGCTTGGAGCGGGTGTACGCGGCGAAGAAGTTGTAACGCTTCTCGCCCTGCAGTTTGTCGAAGTCGAGCTTGCCGCTGTGGGTCTCGGACGACACCATCACGATGCGTCCGGCGGGTGCGCGCACAACGAGGTCGAGGAGCAGCCGGGTGAGCAGGAACGGCGCGAGGTGGTTCACAGCGAGGGTGCGCTCGATGCCGTCCTCGGTGAGCTCGCGCTCCGAGAGAGACGTCCCGGCATTGTTGATGAGCACGTCGACGCGGTCGTAGCGGCTCCGGATCTTGGCGGCGACAGCGCGGACCTGCGCTTGCGACGCGAGGTCTGTGAGGTACTGCACCGGCGCCGGCCCGGCCGCGGCCTCAGCCACGATTGCACGGGCCGCTGTGGCGTGCTCGCTCTCGCGGGAGATCATGACGACCTCGTACCCGGCTGCTGACAGCTCGCGCGCCGTCACGAGGCCGATGCCACTGCTGGCTCCGGTGATCACGCCGACCATGGCGTATGTCGATTCAGGCTGCGACATCGAAGGATTCCTCCGTGGAACGCCGCGCCGAGCGCGGCAGGGCCAGAACAAGCACGAAGGCGACGGCGAAGACCGCCGCGTTGATGAGCAGCGCGCTGCTCTCGGAATCGACGAAGGTTGCCGCGAGCGCCTGGCTGCCGACGCGCCCCAGTGGCGCGTGCAGCAACGCCGGGGTGGCCGTGGGGCAACCCGCGATGGGCGCCGCCGGGTCCTTGGCCTCGATGCGCGCCACGAAGCAGGCGTCGAACGTCCGCGTGAACTTCGCGAGACCCGCCTGCGGCACGTGCAGCTCGGCCGCCGCTGCGGCTTGCACCTGCGGGGTGTAGCGCGCGACCGTGCTTGCTGCGTTGCCTCCCAACAGGCTGAAGAGCGCGAGACCCACGACCGTGACGCCGATGGCGCCCCCGAGCTGGTTGATGGTGCTCAGCACACCCGAGCCCGAGCCCGCGTGATCCGACTGCACTCGCGCCAGCACCACCTCGAACAGGCGCGGGCCGACGTTGCCGAAACCGAGCCCGATAGCAGCCAGCGGTGGGATGAAATCTGCGGTCGTGACCGCAGCGCCCCGCGCATGGAGCACAGCGATGAGCGCAGCGCTGCCAACGGTTGCCAAGAGTGTGCCCACTGTCAGCACGCCGCGACCACCGAGGCGGCCTTCGAGACGAATGCCCATGATCGCGCCCAGAAACACGCCGCCAGAGAACCCGAGCGTGGTCAGGCCGGCGTGCAGCGCGGTGAAGCCGAGACCCGCCTGGAAGACCAGGTTGATCGTGAACAGCGTCGAGGGCACGCCGATGAAAACGACGAGTGCCAGCAGCGACCCTACGCTGAAGGCGCGTTCGCGGAACATCGACGTCTGCACCAGACTGGCCTGACCGCGAACGTTGCGTCGCCGCTGGTATGCGAAGAAGACTCCCAGCAACACGACGCCGCCGGCGAGCACGGCGTATGTCCAGGGCGCCCAGTCGGCGTCGCGTCCTTCGAGCAGCGGCACCACGATGGCGGCGAGTGCCGTGGTGAGCAGCGCGACTCCGCGCACGTCGATCCCGCGCGCTCCGCGGGTGCGCGTCTCGCGTACGAAACGAAGCGCACCGAGCAGCGCCACGATTCCCACCGGGATGTTGATCAGGAAGATGAAGCGCCAGGCGTCACCGCTCGTGTTGTCGCCGATGATCAAGCCCCCAAGGAGCGGGCCCAATACCACCGCCAGCCCAGCGGCAGCGCCGAAGATGCCGAACGCTTTGGCGCGCTCCCGCGTGGGGAACACGGCCGTGACCATCGACAGTCCCTGCGGAAAGAGGAGCGCCGCGGCGAGACCCTGCGCGACGCGCGAGGCTACGAGCATCGTCGCGCTCTGCGCCAGGCCGCTGAGCACCGAGGTCGCGGTGAACGCCACGACGCCGATCAGGAAAAGCCGCCGGCGTCCGAAGATGTCACCGAGTCGCCCGCCGGTGACGAGCAGGACCGCGTAGGCGAGCTGATAGCCGGCGACCACCCACTGCGTGTCAGCGAAGCTTGTGTGCAGGCTGTTGCGGATCGACGGGATGGCCACGTTGACCACCGTCGTGTCGACCAGCACCATGAACGCGCCCAGCGTCATCACTGCAAGCGCGAGCCAGCGCCGAGGATCGACTGCGTCCGCCGCACGCGGCGCGTGTCGCGCGGCGGTCTGTTCTGCCGTCTCCGAAACGGCAACGGCTGTGGTCATCGATGTCACCTCCAACGTGTCCCGGAGCCTTGTGTCCGTTTGCCTGTAGTCGTTCATGACGTCGCAGGATCGACAGCTGCGTGCTTCCGGAACCGACAGCCGGGGGCCGCGGGCTCACCCGCGGCTACAGTTGCCTTGCCCGTGTCGAAAATCGGGCCGGTGATTCGACAAGAGTTGAAGGACCCGCGAGGGCCCGGATTCAGGAGCAGCCATGAGGTATCTCTGCCTCGTCTATCCGGCCGAGGACTTCGGGCCGACACCCGAGCAGGCCCGCCAGTTCCTCGGCTATCGCGCCTCAGCGATGGATGCCGGCGTCTATCTCGACGCCGGGCGTCTGCAGCCGCCCGACACCGCGACGACGCTTCGCGACCGCGACGGCGAGCACGTCCTCACCGACGGCCCCTTCGCCGAGATCAAGGAGCACCTGGGCGGCTATGTTGTCCTCGACTGCGGGGACCTCGACGAGGCGGTCGCGTGGGCGGCGAAGCTGCCTGGCGTGCGCAACGGCGCCGTGGAGATTCGCCCGCTGCTGGAGCTGAGCGCCTGAACGAGGACTTCGAGGCCGTCTTCCGCGAACACTGGTGGGCGGCGGTGGCGACGGTCTCGCGCCTCATCGGCGATCTCGAGATTGCAGAAGATGCAGTGCAGGATGCGTGCGCCGTCGCGCTGCGGGACTGGCCCGAAAAGGGCCTGCCCGCCAACCCGCGCGCGTGGCTCATCGGCACGGCGCGCCACAAGGCGCTGGATCGCATCCGCCGCGAGTCGCGCCGTACTGAGCTCGAGGCGGCGAGCATGAGCGAGCTCAGCCGCCCTGTTTCCGGTGTCGAGGGTCCGACGCGCGACGACGAGCTCAGCCTCATCTTCATGTGCTGCCATCCGGCGCTTGACATCAGCGTACGGGTGCCGCTGACGCTCCGGTCTGTCTGCGGTCTGTCGACCGCTGCGATCGCCACCGTATTCCTCGTCGCCGAGCCGACAATGGCGCAGCGGCTCGTGCGCGCCAAGAGAAAGATCCGCGATGCACGCATACCCTTCCGTGTCCCACCGAAGCACGCGTTGCCGGGCCGGCTGCACGACGTCCTGCGCGTCGTCTACCTCGTGTACACAGAAGGCCATCGGACGTCCGAGGGGCCCGTTTTGGTCCGTGCGGACCTGTGCGAAGAGGCGATCCGGCTCGCGCGCGTGCTGCACGAGCTGCTTCCAGAGGAACCGGAGGTCACTGGACTGCTCGCGCTGCTGTTGCTCACGGATGCGCGACGGCCCGGACGCGTCGACGACCAGGGACACGTCGTGCTGCTCGCGGACCAGGACCGCAGCCGTTGGAACCGCGAGCAGATCGAGGAGGGCAGCGCGCTGGTGGCGGCGGCGCTGGCGCAGCGCGCACCCGGCACGTATCAGCTGCAGGCCGCCATCGCCGCCCTGCATTCGACCGCTCCCAGCGCGCAGGAGACGGACTGGCGCGAGATCGCCGCCGTGTACGGCGAGCTCATCCGCCACGAACCGAGTCCAGTGGTGGAGGCCAACCGCGCCGTGGCTGTGGCCATGGCCGAGGGACCGGCTGCGGGCCTCGTCATCCTCGACGCGCTACGGGCGAATCCGCAGATGGACCGCTGGCCGCAGCTGCACATCGCCCGGGCCGACTTGCTCGAGCGCCTTCGACGACCGCGTGATGCGGCCGAGGCCTACCGGCTGGCGCTGCAGTTGGAGCCGCCGAAGGTGGAGCGCGAGTTCATCGCGCGCCGCCTCCGCGGCGTTGTGCCGTGACCGCCCGCTTGGCGCACGCGCTCGAAGTCAGGCGATGATCCGTATCGAGCCAGCCAGCCGTGAGTGGGCTGACGCGCTTGCCGAGGGAGATGATGTGTTCTCGCACCGATTCGGCATACCCGTGGCGCCCGGATGGTCAGGCTTCCCGGAGGCGCTGTCACTCATGCTTGACGCGACGGCAAGCAGGGAATCGGGCGAGTGGGGCCCCCACCTCTTTTTCGACGAGGACGGCACCCTCGTTGGCAACGGAGGCTGGAAAGGAGCGCCTGTCGATGGCGTCGCGGAGCTCGGATACGCTGTCGCCCCGTCCCGGCAAGGTCGCGGTATCGCTACGGCCGCAGTCCAGCAACTGCTTCAGCGCGGACGCGCAGCCAACCTACGGACCGCCGTCGCGCATACGCTTCCGCAACGATCAGCGTCCACCACCGTACTCGAGCGATGCGGGTTCACTCTCGTCGGCGTGGTTCTCGACCCGAGCGAGGGTCGCGTGTGGAGATGGGAACTCATCGAAGTCGGACAGACAACGGGTGGCTGACCTGACGCCCGTCCCCGAGGACTGGCAGCGAGCGGTCGCAATCGCGGCGCATCCGGACGACCTGGAGTAGAAACTCAGCGCTTGACAGTCGCCCGTCGTTAGGTGCCTTGATGCTCGGTGATGCGGCACGGGATGTCGGCGTCCTCGTTGAGCTCATTGCTTGCACAGATTCGGTGATAGCCGTCTGCAACCTGCAGCGGCCAGCCGCCGTCGAGACTACCGCGAATCAAGAGCACCGGCGAGAGAAGCAGGCCCTTGTCAACCTTGGCAAGATCCTTCTTGACGTGCACGTTGTCAGGCGGCAGCAGCGGCAACCCACTGGCGCGGAGCAAGTCCTTGGCTTTCCGATGCGTCAACGGCGCCGAACGCAGTGCGGTGACGGCAGCGTCCGCCGCGCCTTGGTCCAGCACGAGGCTGAGGTAATCCGCAGCCGCGGGAAAGTCGTGCTCGTCGGGATCGGGCTTCCAATTTTCTTTGACCACGCCGGCGCCTCCTGATGATGTGATCCCGCATCCGCTCGCGGACGCTCCATGACCAACGCTTCGCTCAGTGTCCAGAGACATTGAGCGTGCACGTGTGTCTGAGTGTGTCACATGCCGGTCGAGGCGATGGCCCCGCCCGACCACGCGTGCGACGCGAGCATTGCATGGCCTGAAACGGCTGCACGTCTCCCGAGACTGTGCTTCGAGTATTCGCAGTCTGTGGAGCGTCATGAACATCGCCACAACCAAGCCGGATATCGGAAACCCGGCGAGGTCACATCGACCCGGACCCGGCGAGCGCTTTCCGGAACTCGAGCTCGTCGATCACAGCGGCAATCTGCGTCGCCTCTCCGAGCTATCGGGCGCCGACCCGCTGCTGCTGCAGTTCTACCGCGGCTTCTGGTGCCCCAAAGAGCAGGCGTACTTCCGCCGGCTCGTGCTGCTGCAGGACGAGGCGGAGGTGGCCTACACCCGTTTCGTCTCTGTGAGCATCGACCCGCCCGAGACCGCGGCAGCGTTTCGGGCCGGCCTCGGTGCGCGCTGGACCTTTCTCTGCGATCCGGCTCGGAAGTACCAGGCGCCGCTCGATCTCGCAGAGACGACGGACACGCTTCACGCGCCGTACGCCCCCGCGGTATTCGTCCTCCAGCCGGACCTGACGGTCCACTCGGCCTACAACGGGTACTGGTACTGGGGCAGGCCGACGAACGAGGAGCTGCGGCGGAGTTTTCGCGAGGTCACGCGGCGGATTCGACCCGACTGGGAGGTGCCACCGCGATGAGCCTGCGCTGGTTCGCGCTGCTGCCCGCAGCCCCGGAGCACTACTACGCAGCAGCGCCAGCACACGATGTTCACGGGGCGCCGGTCGGTCACCTTGTTGCGTGGCGAACGCAGGACGGCCATCGGCCGAACGGCTCGCTCGGGATCGACGAACGCGCATTAGACCCGGACGGTGAGCCTGCGTGGGTGTCGCTGGCGCTTGCCACTCCGCCGCTGCGAGTCCTCTACGACGATCCAGCTGTCTCGCAGGCGATTCGTGATGTCCTTGCCGCGCCGGCCGCCGACGTGATGTCAACGCTGATGCTCGACTCGTCGGCCATCGGGGGCGCGATCACGGCGCGGCGCGACGGCTGGTCTGAGCTCATCGACGATCCCTTCGCTCGCATCTTTTCGCGGCGAGTGCTCTGCGTCGATGCCGGGCTGATCGGACGGATGCCGGCGCCGACCGGGCCGGTGATACAGCGGTATTCGGGCAATCCCTGGCCATGGGATCGCTTTGCGCGCACTAACACCAGAAAGGACGTGTCATGAGTGAACGTGTCGACGTCATCGTCATCGGCATGGGGCCGGGCGGTGAAGAAGTTGCCGAGCGGCTCGCGGAGAGCGGCCTGTCCGTCATCGGCATTGAGAAGCAGCTCGTCGGTGGCGAGTGCCCGTACTGGGGCTGTGTTCCCAGCAAGATGATCGTTCGCGGTGCCGACGCACTGGCCGAGGCGCGCCGCGTGCCACTGCTCGCCGGCGCATCGTTCGTGAGCCCCGACTGGTCACCGGTCGCCAAACGCATTCGAGAGCAGGCCACCGACAACTGGAACGACCGCATCGCGGTGGAGCGCTTCGAGCGCCTGGGCGGTCGGTTCGTACGCGGCGCAGGCCGCCTCGACGGTCCGGGACGCGTCGTGGTCAATGACAGCGTCTTCGAGGCTGCCCGAGCCGTGGTCGTCGCCACGGGCAGCAGTCCGACGATCCCGCCGATCCCGGGGCTGGCCGGCGTGCCGTACTGGACCAACCGCGAGCTCATCGAGGCCGGTGCGCTTCCCGAAACGCTGGTCGTCCTCGGAGGCGGTGCAATCGGTCTCGAGCTCGCCCAGGCCGTCGCGCGCTTCGGCGTCAAGGTGACGGTCATCGAGGCATCTGAGGGGCTGCTCGCTGCGGAGGAACCGGAGGCCGGGCAGGAGCTCGTGCGTGTCCTCTCCGCAGAGGGACTCGATGTCCGCGTTGGCGTCAAGGCCATCAAGGTTGCGAGGACTCGCACCGGTGCGATCGAGGTGATCCTCGAGGACGGGGACGCCGTCGCCGGCGAGCGGGTGCTGGTCGCCACTGGGCGTCGCAACAATCTCGTCGGGCTCGGCCTGGAGACGATCGGTCTCGACCCGAAGCGGCGCGCCATCGCCGTCGACGCCCACTTGCGCGCCGGGGAGAAGCTCTGGGCTGTCGGCGACTGCACCGGCGCCGGCGCCTTCACAGACGTTGCGGTGTACCAGGCGCGTATCGCAATCGCCGACATCCTTGGGAGCGAGCACGTCCCCGCCGACTATCACGCGTTGCCACGGGTGACCTTCACCGACCCCGAGGTCGGGGCGGCGGGCCTCACCGAACGGCAGGCCATACAGCGCCGACTGAACGTCCGGATCGGCTTCACAGCCCTTTCCTCGTCGACTCGTGGATGGATCCACGGTCCTGGCAACGAGGGATTCATCAAGCTGGTCGAGGATGCCGATCGCGGAGTGCTCGTCGGCGCCACGGTCATGGGACCGAGCGGTGGCGAGGTCATGTCGATGCTGGCGCTCGCCATCCACGCGTCGGTTCCGGTCGCAACGCTGCGGACGATGATCTACGCATACCCAACCTTCCATCGCGGCATCGAGGGAGCCCTCACGGCGCTTACTGAGGACGAACAGCGCGTCGCGGCCTAGCCAACCGCGATCGCCGACCCGGATTCTGAGCCGCCACCGACGGGTACGCCGACGGAGACGGTACTGCTGGCACGCAACGACTGCGCGATGGTCGCCACGAGTTCGTCCGCCGTCTCTTTCACGCTCAAGTGGTCACCGCTGTCGAAGTGCAGCAGCGTCTCTCCATCCTGGACTTGCTGCAAGTGCGTGACTCTGTCCAAGTTCACATACGTGCGCTCAACGCTCAGTGTCCCTTCGACGTCGATCGTCACTCTGACCCAGTTGGGCATGACGGCAGAGTATGCCATGACATTTGTCGCACGGCAGAGGGAGTGCGCCTTGCGCGATGACACATTTCGGCCTGTGTGCGACTTGTGGCCAGTGATGACAATCGCACCGCTACCTTGTGGCGCTGGAATATTTCGTAATGACATAAGAGCTCGGCCCTGAGCGGTCCGCGCGCAGTCTGTGCGTCGTCACGGGCGGCGTCGGACGGAGTTAGACTCCGCGTCGCCGCGAGGCGCTCAGCCGGCAGCTCCGGCCGTCACGCGGCGAAACAGGGGTGGCGCACATGAGCGAGCTACGGGAGATCTTCGATCGGGGCGAACGCGCGTTCAACGAGCACGACGTCGACGCCGTCATGGCGCTGTACGCGCCGGATGCCCGGTTCCGCGGCCCGGGAGGGATGGACATGAACGAGGCTGGCGCGATCCGGCAGTTCACGGTCGGGTGGTTCCAGGGCTTCCCGGACTGCCGTATCCGTACCACCAGGGTGATCGAGGCCGGCGACACGATCATTCAGGAAGGCGTGTTCACGGGAACGCAGACCGGAGTGTTTCCGACGCCAATGGGCGACATCCCGCCGACGAACAAGGCGGTCGAGGGGCCATTCGTTGACGTCTACGTCTTCAGTGACGGGAAGATCGTCGACGACCATCTGTACTTCGATCGGATGGAGCTGATGGAACAGCTCGGGCTCGTCCCCGCGCCTGCCGCCGCCGGCGGCTGAGTAGCCTTCATACAGCCGAGCCCTCGACCGCTGCGAATGTCACGGCCGAGGGCTCGTGGAGTGGCGGACGACTGCGATCGTCAGCCGCGCTTCTCGTATCGGCGGTGTCGCCGTCGAGCTTGCGGATGCGTCCGCTCGCCACCAGCAGGAGGATCCCCTGCACGAGGCCGCTGAAGAGGACTAGTCCGGCGCCTGCGCGCGACGGAGGAGTGGCGTTACGTCGAGCGCGAGGTCGACCTCCGGCTGGCGCGCTAGGCTACCCTCGGCCACGGTGGCGGCGCGATCCTTCGACAGCAGACCGAGGGCCAGCGGCGGGAAGAGGACGACGGAGAGCAGGCCCGCTGCGACGAGCGCCGCTGCAGTGGCATGGGAGATCAGGCCCAACTGCAGCCCGATCTGCGTACCGGCAACGATGAACGAGAGCGAGGTCGCCTGGAAGAGCCCCGCCGCCACGACGCGACGCACGTCGAGCAGCGGTCGATAGACGAGTGCCGGCAGACCGCGTATCAACAGCAACGCCACCAGGAAGATCGGGACCTTGCTGATCGTCGACGCGCTGGCGAAGAGCGCGTGCGTGTCGAAGCGGAGCCCGCTGGTGACGAAGAACACCGGCACCAGGAAGCCAAAGCCCAGCCCTTCGAGCTTGGCGACGGTGAGCGGATGTGACATCTGCGCGTCGCGATCGACGATCTTGAGCACGGCGCCGGCGATGAAGGCGCCGAGTATCGTCTCCAGGCCGAGCGTGTTGGCCAGCGCGGCGAAGGCGATGAAGATGACGACCGCAAAGCGCACGCGGATCTGCGCGGTGGTGTCCTGCAGCCGTCTGAAGACCGACTCGGTCCGCATCGACATGGTCACGCGCAGCAACAGGAGGCCCACGCCCACAGTCCCCACGGCGAACCCGGCGAGAAGCACCAGCCTGCTGGCGGGGCTGGAGGACTCGCGCGAGAACAGGAGCGACAGCAGGATGATCGTGCTGAACTCGCCAACTGTGGCGCCCGCCGTCACCACCCGGCCAAACTGCGTGTCAAGCAGGCCGCTGTCTTTGAGGATCGGGAGCACCAGCCCCAGGCCCGTCGCCGCCAGGATGATGGCGACGAGGATCGGCGCCTGCGTCACGCCGGCGGCGTGCAGCGCAACGCCGATGCCGAGAGCGAGCAGCAGCGACAGCATCATGCCGGCGCCGACCAGCGCAATGAGACGCCCCTTGAGGCGTCCGATGTCGATCTCCATGCCGGCC
>JAFALX010000271.1 GCA_019234035.1 Candidatus Dormiibacterota bacterium
TGGAGCGCCTCTTCGGCGACGAGTGGGGACCGTTCACGCAGGTGGTGGGCACCGTGCGCCGCCGCCTGCGCCGTCGTGGCGTCGGACCGGATCAGCAGCGACGCGCGTACAAGCGGCTGCTGCAATCGCCGGTGCGCCGGCTGCTGCGCGATGGGCGGTACACCGAGGCGGCGGACCTGGCAGCGGCGGTCGAGCATGCGGCCGGCACTCGCGCCGGCACCCCCGCCGGGGAGGTGATCCTGGTCGGTGCCGGACCCGGTGACCCGGGTTTGATCACCGTCGCCGGCCGCGAGGCCCTGGGGTACGCCGATGTCGTGTTCCACGACGCGCTCGTCGACCGTGGAGTGCTCGAGCTGGCGGCGAGCGACGCCCGCCTCGTCAACGTGGGCAAGCGAGCCGGCCGCCCCTCGATGCCGCAGGACGAGATCAACGCGCTGCTGATCGCCGCGGCGCGAGACGGCCAGCTCGTGGTCCGCCTGAAGGGCGGCGATCCGCTGCTGTTCGCCCGCGGCGGTGAGGAGATCGGCGCGCTGCTCGCCGCCGGGATCGCGGTGCGGGTGGTCCCGGGCGTCAGCTCGGCACTCGCCGCGCCCGGCGCCGCCGGGATCCCCCTGACACACCGCGGCGTGGCCGCGTCGGTGGCCATCACCACCGGCCGGCAGGCGGCTGCCGGACCCGACCGGCTCGCGGACCTTGCCGCGTCGGCCGACACCCTCGTCGTGCTCATGCCCGCGAAGCTCGACGACATCACCCGTCGCATCGCGGCAGTCGTCGGAGCGGACCGGCCGGCCGCCCTGGTGAGCGCCGCGACGCTCCCCGGGCAGCGGGTAATTGTTGCCCCCGTCGGAGAGATCGCCGAGGCGATTCGTGCGCGTTCAGACGCGGAGCTTCGTATGGAGGCGCCGCGAACGCTCGTGGTCGGCGACGTGGTGCGGGTGGCGTTCGCCGCGGGCGCTGCGGAGCCGGCGGCGGAGGACTACTCCTTGGAGTCCTTCCAGCCGTAGTGCTTCCAGCGCCACAGCCCCTTCAGTCCCACCCGCTCGATGTGCAGCTCGTGGAACTCGGGGTAGTTCTCCGCCGCCGCCGCGTCGACCGAGAGAGTGACTGCATTCCTCGTGACGCGGGCGATGTCCGCCGCCGGCGCGAGATGGTGCTGCCGCGAGACGCGCGACGATTTGAAGACGACACCGTGGAAGATGTCCTCCTGATCCAGCGCGGCGACCTCGACCACCTCTCCGACCTGCTGTCCGTCGCTGCTGGTCACCGGCGAGTGCAGCCCGATTTCGCGCCAGGAAACCTCTTCATCGAGTTGTTCGGCCATGGACAGCAAGGATACCGATGGCGGAATTCCGGAAGCCCTGAACTGTGTGCCAGACGCTGCGGTACCAACAGGTCGGCTCGTCGTGGTTTGACCTGGTAAGTGCAGCCTGCATATAGTGGACGACAGCGGTCCCTTGGGTCTCCGACGCCCCGCAATCCGACTACGATCACGACCACCGCACCCCCACCGGCCCCCGGGCGGCATTCCACCGGACCGAACCCCCGTCTCGGTCGGGTGGAGGCCGCCATCCTTGACGCGCTGCAGCGCTCCGGCGGACTGATCCAGCGCGACGAGGCGCGCGACCATGCCTTCCCGCGCCTGCGCGCACGTGACGGGCAGCCGCGGGGACGGGCGGCGGCACTGCGCGAGCAGCAGGCGCGCGCCCGGGCGGAGGCGGCGGTGAGCCGCGCCATCGTGTCGCTGGAGCGCAAGCACCTTGTCGTCCGCGAGCACAACCCGCGGACGGGGCGCACGCTGCTGCTCAGCCCGGACCGCATCCACCTCCCCGACTGGGAGGAGATGGCCCGCGCCGAGGAGGACCTCGCCGCCCATGCGATCCGGGTCGCCGACGGCTGGACTGCGCTGGCCCGCCGTGCCCAGAAGCGCGCGGCGACGATCCGCTCCGACCGGGCGGTCGAGGGCACCGAGGTGGAGCGCCGCGCCGACCTCGACGAGATCGACCGGATCCAGGGCGAGGCAGGCGGCGGGGGCTAACGCCGGCGCCGCAGGGCTACCACCGGCGTGGCGATCGGTACCATCACGAGCAGATGGCCACAACCGCGTCCACCGGGCGCAGGATCCGCATCCTCACCGCCAAGGTCGGCCTCGACGGGCATGACCGCGGGATCAAGGTGATCTCGCGCGCGTTGCGCGACGCCGGCGTCGAGGTCATCTACACCGGGCTGCACCAGACACCGGAGATGGTGGTCGAATCCGCAATCCAGGAGGATGTCGACGGCATCGGCGTGAGCCTGCTGAGCGGGGCGCACATGACGCTGTTCCCGGAAATCCTGCGCCTGCTGCGCGAGCGCGACGCGTCCGACATCGTGGTGTTCGGCGGCGGCATCATCCCGGAGAGCGACGTCGAGGCGCTCAGGAAGATGGGCGTGGACAAGGTGTTCACCCCCGGCACATCGCTCGACGAGATCGTCCGATACGTCAAGGACCGGTTCGGTCAGACGGTCGGGGCGTAAAGTAGGCCCCCGCAATGGCAAGTTCTCTCGCTCTTCCCGCCGTGCCCCGGACCGAGCACGGGCGTCACGCCGAGCTGCTCCGGCGACAGGGCCGCGTGCCCGCGGTGCTGTACGGCCACAACGTGCAGCCGCAGGCGCTCTCGGTCGACGCGCGCACCCTGCACCGCATCTGGCGCAGCGCCGGCCACAGCCACCTCGTCGACCTGACGCTCGACGGCGGCCGGCCCCGCAAGGTGCTGATCCGCGAGCTCCAGGTCAACCCGCGAACGGCGGATCTCGTCCACGTCGACCTCTTCGCCGTGAATCTGCTCGAGAAGCTGACGGTCGACGTCCCGCTGGTCCCCGCCGGCGAATCGCCCGCCGTCGCGGTCGAGAAGTCGGGGATCCTGCAGCAGATCCTGACCACGCTCAAGGTCGAGTGCCTGCCGGGCGACATTCCCGCGCAGCTCAGCGTCGACATCAGCGGCCTGCTGGCCGTCGACGACGGCGTCCACGTCAGCGAGGTCCCCCTGCCGCAGGGTGTGACGCTGGCATCGGGCGTGAGCCCGGACGAGCTCGTGCTCAAGATCGCACCCGTCCGGGTGGCCGCCGAGGAGACCGAAGCCGCGGAAGAGGGTGCCGCCGAGGAGGGCGCCGCGGCCGAAGCGGGTTCCGAGGCCTCCGCCCAGGAGGAGTGATCGCGGTCGCTGGGCTCGGCGTCGTCAGCTGCCAGAGCGACTTCGTCTTCTACGACCTCTGCAGGGTCATCAGCGACCACGACCCGACGGGCATCGCGGGGCCGGTCACGGTCCACGGGCTCGCGGCGATCGGGACCTTCGCGCTCGTGTACCTCGTCGGCCGCATCCTGCGCCGCGCCGTCGACACCGCGATGACGCGCGCGCACGCCGACGTGCAGGTCTGCACGCTGTTCCACAACGTGGGCACGGCGGTGATCTACATCGCCGCGATCCTGGCGGCGATCGTCGTCGCGGGTGTCAACATCGCCGTCCTGCTCACGGCGGCCGGCGTGACCACGGTCGCGATCGGCCTCGCGTTTCAGGACATCCTGCGCAACATCCTCGCCGGCATCTGGCTGCTGCTGGAGCGTCCCTTCCGGCTCGGCGACAACATCGCGGTTCTCGACCAGGCTGGCATCGTGCAGACGATCACGCTGCGCACCACCACGCTGAAGACCGCCGACGGCCGTCTGTCGGTGGTGCCGAACCTCACCGCGTTCACCAATCCCGTCCTCAACGCGAGCACGTTCCAGCTGCGCCGGTTCACTGTCGGCATACGCCTGCCCGACGACGCGGATCTCGAAACCGTCATCCGCGAGGCTCGCGATGTCCTGGACAAGACGGAGGCCATCGTGGGACGTCCCGCCCCGCTGGTGGAACCGGTGGTCGACGGCGACAAGCTGGTGCTGCGCTGTGGGTACTGGATCGACCAGACCGCGCAGGACCCGGACGCCGTCGCCGCGGACGTGGTCCGCTCCGTGTGGGAGGCGGTGCAGCCTCAGCGCAAGTCGACGGGGACGTAGTCGCGGCGCGGGCTGCCGAGGTACACCTGGCGCGGCCGTGCGATGCGCTGCTCCTTGTCGAGCAGCGACTCCTCCCACTGCGAGAGCCATCCGGAGACTCGCGGGATGGCGAACAGCACCGGGAACATCTCCACCGGGATGCCGAGCGCGCGATAGATGAAGCCGCTGTAGAAATCCACGTTGGGATAGAGGCGGCGCGAGACGAAGTACTCGTCCTCGAGCGCGATGCGCTCCAGCTCGCGGGCGATCTCCAACTCGGGTGAGGTGCCGGTGACGCCGAGCACCTGGTCGGCCAACTTCTTGATGACCTTGGCGCGCGGGTCGTAGTTCTTGTACACGCGGTGGCCGAACCCCATGAGGCGCTCGCGGCCCTGCTTGACGCCGGCGATGAACTCGGGGACGCGGTCGATCGAGCCGATGCGCTCGATCATGCGCACCACCGCCTCGTTCGCCCCGCCGTGCAAGGGGCCGTACAGCGCGGCCACCGCGGCAGCCGTCGCGGAGTACGGGTCGGGATGCGAGGAGCCGACCGACCGCATCGCGTTGGTCGAGCAGTTCTGCTCGTGGTCAGCGTGCAGGATGAAGAGCACGTCCAGCGCGTGCTCCACCTCGGGCGCCGGCGTGTACTTCAACTCGACCATCTTGAACAGCATGTTCAGGAAGTTGCCGGCGAACGACAGGTCGTTGTCCGGGTAGTTGTAGGGCAGCCCGAGCGAGTGCCGGTACGCGAATGCCGCCAGCGTCGGCATCTTGGCGATCAGCCTGTAGATGGAGATGCGCCGCTGCTCCTCGTCGTAGATCTGCGTCGCCTGCGGATAGAAGGTGGAGAGCGCGCCGACTGTTGACACCAGGATGCCCATGGGATGCGCGTCGTGGTGAAAGCCGTCAACGAAGGTCTTGACGTTTTCGTGCACGAGCGTGTGATGCGTGATCTCGTGCTGCCACTTCGCAGCTTCGTCTGCGGTCGGCAGCTCGCCGTGCACCAGGAGGTATGCCGTTTCGAGATAGGTGCTGTGCTCGGCAAGCTGCTCGATGGGATAGCCGCGGTACAGCAGGATGCCCTGGTCGCCGTCGATGTAGGTGATGGCGCTCTCGCACGAACCGGTCGCCATGAAACCCGGGTCGAAGGTGAACATATCCATCTTTTCGTAAAGATGGCGGATGTCGATGACCTTGGGTCCGAGGGTGCCGCCCAGCACCGGCATATCGAGCTTGTTGCCGGTGGTGTTGTCGATCAGGGTGACCGTCGCGGTCCCCGCGTTCGAGCCCGGTGTTGCGTCGTTCA
>JAFALX010000273.1 GCA_019234035.1 Candidatus Dormiibacterota bacterium
CGGCCGCGGCTGCGGAACACGCCGCGCGCGGTCCACGAGACCGAGCCCCCGCCCGCGAGCGAGAACGCGCGCCCCGGGGCGTAGCCGTCGATGACGCTGCGGTCGCGCACCTCGCAGTACGGCAGGCGCAGCGCACTCGTGTTCTCCGCGGTGAACGTCTCCGCAAACGGCTCGCCCACCATGTAGGTGCCCTGCGGTGAGGTGCGCGTCACACGGATGCGGCGCCGCAACGCGTGGGACCAGATGAAGGCGCCGACGAGCAACAGCACCAGCACGTACGCCAGCGTGTACGCGAGGTGAACGCCGGTGATGCCGGCGAAGAACGCCAGCACCGCGACGCACGCGATCAGCGGGACCTTCGCGGTCATGCGCTCGCGTGGGCCTGGCGGCCCGTCATCGGCACCGGCTCGGTGGCAAGCACCTCGTCGACGATCGCCGTCGACGTGAGGCCGCGCAGCTCGGCGTTGGGCCGCAGCACGACGCGATGCCCGAGCACGTGCGGCGCCACAGTCTTGATGTCGTCGGGCAGCACGAAGTCACGGCCCGAGATGGCGGCGCGAGCCTGGGCGGAGTGCAGCAGGCCCAGTGAGCCACGCGGGCTGGCACCGAGCGCCACGTCCTGGTGGTCGCGGGTGCGCTGCACCAGGCGCACGGCGTAGTCCTTCAGGCTCTGGTCGCAGAACACCTCGCGGCACGCCGCCTGGGCGTCCTTGAGCTCCGCCGCGGAGGTCACCGGCTCGACCTCGGCGAGCGGGCTGTCCGCCTGGACGCGGTCGAGCATCGCGACCTCCTGGTCGCCCGGCAGGTCGCCGAGCCGCACCTTGATCAGGAAGCGGTCGACCTGCGCTTCGGGCAGCGGGAAGGTGCCCCCGAGCTCGATCGGGTTCTGGGTGGCCATGACGATGAACGGCTCGGGCAGCGGGTGGGTGGTGCCGTCGATCGTGACCTGCCACTCCTCCATGGCCTCGAGCAGCGCCGACTGCGTCTTGGGCGTGGCCCGGTTGATCTCGTCCACGAGCAACACCTGAGCGAAGATCGGCCCGCGGCGGAACTCGAATGTGCGCTCGTCCGGGTTGTAGACGCTGACGCCGGTGACGTCGCCGGGGAGCAGGTCCGGCGTGAACTGAAGCCGCTCGAACGAGCAGCCGGTCGAGCGCGCCAGGGATTTGGCCAGGAGCGTCTTCCCGGTTCCCGGGACGTCCTCGATCAGGAGGTGGCCGCGACAGAGGAGCGCGATGATGCACAGCTCGATCTCGGCCTCCTTCCCGACGATGACAGTGCCGACGCTGGCCAGCAGCCGCCGGCACATGTCCTGCACGTCGAGGCTCAATCGCGCACTCCTTGTGCTCCGGCGAGGTGCCGGGAGATGATGTCCTTCGAGTATAGGCGCGGCTCTGCGGTCACCCCGGCTATCGCGGCAGTCGGGTCAGGCGCCACACAATTTGCTGCCAGCGGTGTATAACCCGAGGATCGTGGACCCGCGACAACAGTCCGGGAGATCGGCAGAAGAGGAAGGGCATGGTTCAAACGGACGACGAGATACTCACAACGGGTGAGGCCGCGGCCCTCTGCGGCGTCTCGCGTTCGACGCTGCGCCGCGCCGTGGCTCAGGGTCACCTGCAGGCCTGGCATACGCCGGGTAAGCACCTTCGCTTTACGCGGGCAGCCTGCATGGAGTTCGCCAAGTCGCTCGGCCGGGTCGATCTGATCGGGCAGCCACAGCCGTTCGGCGCCCCCGCCACCACGGTGACAGGCCAGAACTCCGGCCACTCCGAGGCGGCGCTCAGCCGCTAGATCCCCTCGCCGGTGCGAGGACGGCGGCGAACGTCAGCGCTTGCCGGACAGGAGCCCGCCGACCGAGCCGCCGAACAGCGCCAGCAGGTCACCGGCGAAGACGTTGCCCAGGTTCATCGGCCCGAGGTCGACCAGCGTGTGGCCGGCGTTGTGCAGCGAGTTGGCCACCGTGGTCGCCTCGGTGAAGAACTGGTAGGCGGCGCCCCAGAGG
>JAFALX010000406.1 GCA_019234035.1 Candidatus Dormiibacterota bacterium
CCCGCGCCGAGCGACGACCCGGCCTTGGCGACCGCATTCATGTCGAGCGGCAGGTCGACGTGCTCGGGAAGCAGCACCTGCATGGAGCCGCCGCCGGGCTGAAACGCCTTCAGCACGCTGCCGGCCGTCATCCCGCCGCACTCCTCCTCGAGGAGCTCGCGGATCGGCGTGCCCAGCTGCATCTCGTACACGCCGGGCTTGTTGATGTGCCCGCTGCAGCAGAACAGCCGCGTCCCGGTGCTGCCCTCGACACCGATCGACTTGAACCACTCACCGCCGCGCAGCACGATGTGCGGCAGCGTCGAGAGCGTCTCGACGTTGTTGACGACGGTCGGCTTGCCATACAGGCCCTTCAGCGCCGGAAACGGCGGCTTCAGCCGCGGCTGACCGCGCAGGCCCTCGAGCGAGTCGAGCATCGCGGTCTCCTCGCCGCAGATGTATGCGCCGGCGCCGCCGTGCACGATGATGTCGCAGTCGAAACCGCTGCCGAAGATGTTCTTGCCGACATATCCGGCGGCCTGCGCCTCGTCGACGGCGCGCTCGACGCTGAGCCGCTGGTCGCGATACTCGCCGCGGATGTAGATGAACGACACGTTCGACTGCACCGCGTACGACCCGAGCAACACGCCCTCGACCAGCTGGTGCGGGTTGTGGTCCATGAGGTAGCGGTCCTTGAAGCAGCCCGGCTCCGACTCGTCCGCGTTGCAGACGAGGTAGCGGGGCATGATGCCCTTGGGCAGAAAGGACCATTTGGTGCCCGTGGGGAAGCCCGCGCCGCCACGGCCGCGCAGCCCGCTGGTCTTCATCTCGTCCACGAAGCTCTCGGGCGTGAACTTGCCGAAGACGTCGCGCAGCGCCTGGTAGCCCCCGACCCGCTCGTAGCCGCGGAGGGTCTGCAGGCCTTCGGCGCCGATGTCCTTCGTGAGCAGCCGGTACTCAGCCATCCGAGCGCTGAATCCTATCGGCTGCGCCCGCCGCCCGGGCCCGTGACCGGCGCCTCCGGGGCCGCGGTTCGCGCCGCCGCCAGGATCTGATCGACACGCTCCGGCGTCAGGTTCTCCTGAAAGCCGTGATCGACCTGCATCGCCGGTGCACCACCGCACGCGCCGAGACACTCGATGGTGCTCGCCCAGGTGAACTCACCGTCCGCGGTCGTGCCCCCGGACGGAACGCCGAGCGTGCGCTCGAGGTGGGCCACGATGTCGTCGGCGCCGCGCAGCGCGCACGAGATGTTCGTGCAGACCACGACCTCGTGCCGTCCCTGCTGCGTCAGGTGGTACATGGAGTAGAAGGACGCGACCGCCTCGACGTCGCTCGACGCGAGGCCGAGCAGCGTCGCCACCTCCGCCATCGCCTCCGCGGTGATCATGCCGAGCTCGTGCTGCACCGCCCACAGCGACGGCATCACCGCGCTGCGTGCCGACGGATAGCGTTCGCGCGCGCGCTCGATCGTCCTGCGCGTCTCTGCGGCGAGCGTCATCGGTCGACGTCGCCCAGGATGATGTCGATCGACCCGATCATCGCCACCACGTCGGCGATCAGCTCGCCATGCACCATGTGGGGCAGCGAGCTCAGGTTGCTGAACGAGGGGGCGCGGACCTTGCAGCGCCACGGCCGGTTGCTGCCATCGCTGACCAGATAGAAGCCGAGCTCGCCGCGGGGCGACTCCACCGCCTGGTACACCTGGCCGGGCGGCGGCCGGAACCCCTCGGTGACCAGCTTGAAGTGGTGGATCAGCGACTCCATGCTGGTGTTGATCTCGTTGCGCGGCGGCTGCGCCACTCTGCGGTCGCTGGTGTTCACCGGGCCACCGGGCAGGTTGTCGAACGCCTGCTTGATGATCTTCACGGACTCGCGCATCTCCTGCATGCGCACGAGATAGCGGTCGTAGATGTCGCCGTGCGTGCCGATCGGGATGTCGAACTCGAAGTCGTCGTACGAGCTGTACGGCTGCGCCTTGCGCAGGTCGTACGCGACGCCGCTGCCGCGCAGCACCGGCCCGCTCGCGCCATACGCCATGCAGTCCTCGGCGCTGATGGTGCCGAGGCCGATGGTGCGCTCGCGGAAGATCGGATTCTTGGTGATCAGCAGCTCGTGCTCGTCGATGAGCTTCGGGAACGTCTCGATGACCTCGGCGACGAGGCCGTAGAACTCCTGGGGGACGTCGGCCATGAGCCCGCCGACTCTGATGAACGACGTGTGCATGCGCACCCCGGACACCACCTCGTTGATGTCGAGGAGCTTCTCCCGGTCGCGCCACGCGTACAGGAACGGCGTCGTCGCGCCGAGGTCGAGCGCGCTCGTGCCGTACCAGATGAGGTGGCTGGCGATGCGCGTCAGCTCGCACATGATCACGCGCAGGTACTGCGCCCGCCTCGGCACCTCGACGCCGAGGAGGCGTTCCGCCGCCAGCGAGAAGCCGATGTTGTTGAACAGCGGCGAGAGGTAGTCCATCCGGTCGGTGTACGGGATGCACTGCTGGTAGTTGTGGCGCTCGTAGTCCTTCTCGAAGCCGGTGTGCAGGTAGCCGATGTCCGGCTTGCACTGCTTGACGAGCTCACCATCCAGCTCGACCACCAGACGCAGCACGCCGTGCGTCGAGGGGTGCTGCGGCCCCATGTTGAGCTCCATCGTGTTCTCGTCCAGCTGCACGACGTCGATGGCGATCCCGTCCGGGTTGTCGATCAGCCCGCCCGGCAGGTCCAGCGGCGCCGTGTCTGTGTCGCCGCGACCCCGCGGCGGGGGTACTGCCGTCATGAGATTCCGAGCGCGAAGCGCTGCGGCGCGCTCTCCAGCGCGCCGAGGATGAGGGTGAGCACCGTCCGGCTCTGCCGGCGGTGCGAGGGAGAAGGATCTGCCTTCTCCCTGACGGTAGGACGGGGCCCCCGCAAAATCGACAGATTTTGTGGGGTCACCTGTGTTCGCCTGGCAGGTCTCGCGGGCGTTCTGCCTCGGGCAGCGCCCACTCGAGGTTGTGCGTGAAGGCGATCGGCTCGCCGAACGACACGTAGTCCTTGCGCAGTGGATGCCCCTCCCAGTCGACGGGCAGCAGGATGCGCTGCAGGTCGTGGTGGCCGTCGAAGACGATGCCGAGCAGGTCGAAGCACTCACGTTCGTGCCAGTCCATCCCCGGCCAGACGCCTTCGAGGGTCGGCACGTGCGGATCGTCGTCGGTCACCTGGACGATCACGCGGCAGGTGCGGTTGTGCTCGAGCGAGCGCAGCTCGTACACGACATCGAACCGTGGCTCCTCGGGCTCGCGGTCGGGCCAGTCGACGGCCGTGACGAACACCGCCATCCTGTATGCGGCGTCGGGGTTGTCGCGCAGCAGGCGCGCAACGTCGACGAGCGCGTCGCGCTTCACCCACATCACGTCGTCGCCGAGGATCTCCTCATGACGCAGCAGCGCATCGGGGAGCTCGCGCTGCACGACGTGCGCCGCGCCGGCCACGGCCTCGGGCCCGCCTGCGCTCGCCATCAACCGCGCAACGATGGGAGGCGCTCGCCGGCGATCTTCTTCTGCAGCTTGATGACGGCGTCCAGCAGCCCTTCCGGCCGCGGCGGACACCCCGGGACGTAGATGTCGACCGGGACCACCTTGTCGACGCCCTGGATGATTGCATAGTTGTTGAACATGCCGCCGCTCGACGCGCAGGCGCCCATGCTGATCACCCATTTCGGCTCGGGCATCTGGTCGTAGATCTGGCGCAGCACCGGGCCCATCTTCTGCGACACGCGCCCGGCGACGATCATCACGTCCGCCTGCCGCGGTGACGAGCGAAAGACCTCGGCGCCGAAGCGCGACATGTCATAGCGCGAGGACGCTGTCGCCATCATCTCGATGGCGCAGCACGCGAGCCCGAACTGCGCCGGCCACAACGAGCTGTAGCGCGCCCACTTGATGACATTCTCGATGGTCGTGGTGATGACACCGGACTTGGCAGCTTCGCGCTCCCACACGCCCTGGCGCGGTAATGCAATCGCTCCCGAATCTGTGCTCAATCCCACCTCAGGGCGCCCTTGCGCCACACGTACAGCAGTCCGACGAGCAGCGTCGCGATGAAGATGCCGATCTCGACGATGCCGAACACCTTGAGCTGACGCACGATCGTCGCCCACGGGAACAGGAAGATCGATTCGACGTCGAAGATGATGAACAGCATCGCCGTCACGTAGAAGCTCACCGAGAAGCGACGGCGCGCGGACTCCCGCGGCACGATGCCCGATTCGTACGGAAGGTCCTTGGCCGGTGATGGCTTCCGGGGTCCCAGCGCTGCGCTCAGCGACGGAACACCGATCGCGAACAGGAGGACGAAGCCAAGGAAGACCAGGATCGGCGCGTAGTCCGACAGCACTTCGCCTCGATCCTAACAAAGCCTCCCGAGCACGCACCCCAGGCTCGTTTCCCAGGCTCTGCGGGTGCGCACTCACCCGCTGCCGCCACAATTGACGTGACAATGCGAATCGGTCCAAAGGTCCCGGCGCTCGTCACCGGCGCGTCGAGCGGCATCGGCGAGGAGTTCGCGCGCCAGCTGGCGTCGCGCGGACACGCGGTGACGATCGTCGCCCGCCGGGAGGATCGCCTCGAAGAGCTCGCCGCCCATCTGCGCACGGCGCACAAGGTCACCGTCGAGCCGTTTGTGGCCGACCTCGAGACCGCCAGGGGGCGCGACTCGGTGGTCCGAAGGCTGCGCGAGCGGTCACCCTGGCTCCTGGTGAACAACGCGGGCTTCGGCAGCCGCGGGCGGCTCGCGGAGCTCGACCCCGGCCGCGAGCGTGCCGAGGTGCAGGTCAACGTGGTGGCGGTGCAGCAGCTCTCGCTGGCCGTGCTGCCCGGCCTCCTGAGCGAACGCGACGGGGGCATCATCAACGTGGCCAGCACCGCGGCGTTCCAACCCATCCCCTTCATGGCCACGTATGCGGCCACCAAGGCGTTCGTCCTGTACTTCACGGAGGCGCTGGCGGAGCAGCTGCACGGCACCGGCGCGCGGGCGATGGCCCTCTGCCCCGGGCCGGTGGACACCGAGTTCGCCGATGTCGCCGGGACCGTGGACTACCACCGGCGCTCGCGGCTCATCGCGATGACCCCGGAGCGCTGCGTCAAGGACGCGTTGCACGCCTTCGATCGAGGGTCGGCGGTGTGCATCCCGGGGATCCTCAACGAGGTCCTGGCGCAGGGGCCGCGGTTTGCGCCGCGTGGCTTCGTCCGCAAGGTGACCGCCCGGATCATCAACAACCCGAGCGGATAGGTCCGATCGGGATACCCGGCTGGTACGCTTGCACGCTCATGGTGTCCTCGACGGTGGAGGCGCCGGCGCCGCACGACAACCTCACAGAGATCGAGGCCGGCGCGCGCGCCTCGCTCCTGACCAACCTGACCTACTCGATCACCCTTGCTCTGTCGGGCGATCCCGGCGCGGAGACATTCGGCAGCAGAACGGAGATCACGTTCGACGCTGCCGAGGGGGCGAGCACGTTCATCGACCTCGCGGCCGAGACGGTCGACCGCGTCGAGCTCAACCAGCGGGTGATGAGCGGGCAGGACGCGGGCTTCGACGGACACCGCCTGCAGCTCACCGGCCTTCGCGCCAAGGGCAATCGCCTCCTCGTGCATGCGCGGTGCACCTACTCGGTGCACGGCATCGGCCTGCACCGGCTGGTCGACCCGGTCGATGGCCGCGTCTACGTGTACACGCACTTCGAACCCTACGACGCGCACAAGGTGTTCGCCTGCTGGGATCAACCGGACCTGAAGGGCACGGTCCAGATGACCGTGCGCGCGCCGTCCAGCTGGCGCGTCTGCAGCAACGGGCGCGTGCTTTCGACGGACGCGGCCGGCGACGACACGATCACCCGCTTCAACACCACACCGCCGCTGCCCCCGTACCTCGTCGCGCTCGTCGGCGGCCCGTACCACGTGATCACGAGCGTGCACAAGGCCATCCCACTGTCGCTGTGGTGCCGTGAGTCCCTGGTGCAGTACCTCGAGGAACAGGCCGCGGACATCTTCGAGGTCACGCGCGCGGGGCTCGACTTCTTCGAGGAGTACTTCGGCTACCCGTATCCGTTCGACGAGTACGGCCAGCTGCTCGTGCCCGAGTTCAACATGGGCGCGATGGAGAACCCGGGCTGCGTCACGTTCAACGAGGCCTACGTGTTCCGCGGTCGCGCCAGCGAGACGCAGCTGGCGCGCCGTGCCGAGACGATCCTGCACGAGATGGCCCACGTCTGCGGCTTCGGCGACGTCGTGACGATGCGCTGGTGGGGCGACCTCTGGCTCAACGAGACCTTCGCCACGTACATGGCGAACCTGGCGATGTCGCGCGTCACCCGGTTCACCAACGTCTGGGTGGACTTCGCAAACACGGTGAAGTCCGTTGCGGCGCGCCAGGATCAGCTGGAGACGACCCACCGCATCGCGGATGACGTCCCCGACACCGACGCCGTGCGGGGGAACTTCGACGGCATCACGTACCACAAGGGTGCGGCGGTGCTGAAGCAGCTGGTCGCGTGGGTGGGTGACGACGCGTTCATGCGCGGCGTGCAGGACTACTTCCGCACGTACCGCTGGGGCAACGCCACGCTGCACGACTTCCTCGACTGCCTGGCGCGCGCCTCGGGACGCGACGTCACACGCTTTGCCCACGACTGGCTGCAGACGACGGGCATGAACACCCTGCGTCCGGTGTTCAGCGTCGACGAGAACGGTCACTACACGCGATTCGCCGTGGAGCAGACGGCAACCGAGCAGCACCCGACTCTGCGGTTGCACCACATCGCAATCGGCCTGTTCGACCGCGACGACGCGGGTGACCTCCGCCGCCGCAGCTCGGTGCACGTCGACATCGACGGCGCGCTCACCGAGGTGCCGGCGCTCGCCGGCGAGCACGCGGCCGACTTGGTGCTCGTCAACGACGACGACCTCACGTTCACCAAGCTGCGGTTCGACGACCGATCGGTCGAGACGCTGCTCGACGGGCTTTCGCGGCTCGACGACCCGCTGGCGCGCGCGCTCTCGTGGGCGGCGCTCTGGGACATGACGCGCGACGCCGAGCTGCCGGCGCGACGCTACGTGGAGATCGTCGCGCGCCACGCGCCCGCGGAGCAGGAGATCCTGCTCGTCGAGCGCGTGCTGGGTCAGGCGATCGCGGCCATCGACCAGTTCGTCGCACCTGAGTACCGCCACACCGCGATGCGCCGCCTGCACGAGGTGGCGCTGGAGCAGCTGAACGGCGCGCCGCCGGGGACGGACCTGCAGAGCGCATGGTTCCGCTCCACCGCCGCCACCGCCGAGGACGAGGTCTCCCTCGAACGCGTGCAGGCGGTGCTCGAGGGGCGTGCCGAGGTGCCCGGGCTCAGCCTCGATCGCGAGCTCCGCTGGCTGCTGGTCGGCGTGCTCTCCGGTCAGGGCGTGTTCGACGCCGAGCGCATCAACGCCGAGGTCGAGCAGGATCCCACCGACATCGGGCGCCGCCGCGGCGCCGCCTGCCTCGCGGCGCGGCCGCTGGCGGAGGCCAAGGCGGAGGCCTGGAGCATCTTCATCGACCCCGACGCAACGCCCCCGCCGGTGTGGCGCACGGCGCTGGACCGCCGCATCTCGCTGTCGACGCTGGCGACGATCATGGCCGGGTTCGGAGTCATCTCGACCGCGACCGCGGGCTTCCTGCGCGGACGCGACCGCGAACTGCTGCGTCCATACGTCGAGCGCTACGCGGAATACCTCCCCGATCTTTGGGAGCACCGCTCGGTCGAGGAGGCCGAGACCTTCAGCGAGATCCTCTTCCCGCGGCTCTTCCCCGACGACGACACGTTCGCGGTCGTGGAGAAGCTGCTCGGCAACGCGGCCCTGCCGCCGGCGGCGATCCGGATCCTGCGCGAGGGTCGCGATGGGCTGCACCGCGCCCGCCGCGCTCAGGACGCGGATCGGAGCGCTGCCACCTCGTCGTCCGGGTAACCGCAGGGCGACGCGGCCGGCCGGCCCGCATCGGTGAGCCGCTCGTAGATCGCGAGCAGCCGGTCGACCGCGCGGCTCCACGTGTAGCGCGTCGCGCGCGCCCGAGCAGCGGCGCCCATGCGGGCGCGGCAGCCGGGGTCGTTGAGCATCGAGCCGATCGCGTCCGCGTAGTGCACCGGATCGCGATCCTGCACCAGCACGCCGGTGACGCCGTCCTCGACGATCTCGGTCAGGCCGCCCACCGCGGCGGCGACCACGGGCGTGCCCAGCGACTGCGCCTCCAGCGCCACCAGCCCGAAGCTCTCGGTGCGTGAGGGGACGACGCAGACGTCGGCGAGCGCGTAGTAGTCACCCACCTCGTCGTGCGGAACGGCGCCGAGGAACATGACGCGATCGGCGACGCCGGAGCCGTGGACGCGCTCCTGCAAACGGGCGCGCTCGCCGCCGCCGTCACGTCCGTCGCCGCTGTCCTCGCCGATGACGAGCACCGTGACGTCGTCGAATGCGGGGTCCCGGGTCAGTGCCGCGATGGCGTCGATGAGGGTGTCGCCGCCCTTGAGCGGCTCCAGCCGGCCGCAGAACAGCACCACGCGCCGCTCCTCGAGGTGAAGCCGGTGCCGCGCGCGCTCGGGGTCCGCCTCGACGATCAAGCGCTGATCGACGCCCGGCTGCGCCACGCAGATGCGGTCACGTTCCGCGCCGTACAGCCGGATCAGGTCCTTCGCCTCCGAGAAGCTCGAGGCAACGAGGCGATCGGCGGCGATGATGAGCTCGGTCTCGGCGCGTGCGCGCACGGCATCGAGCGGCAGCCCGGCGCGCGCCTTGGTGCGTGCCAGCGTGTGGAACGACTGCACCCACGGCGTCCCCCAGTGCTCGCGCAGGTGCTGCGCGACCAGGCCGCCGAGCCAGTAGTGGGCGTGCATCACCCGGTACCTGCGCTCCTCGGACTCGGCGTGCCGCAGCACCGCGTCGGCGAACTCGTCACACATGGCGCGCACGTCGCCCTTCGCCACGGGTGCCGGCGGCCCCACCCGCAGCCGGACCAGCCGGCTCGACGGAGCGATCAGCTCCTCATCGGGCGACGTGCGATCCTCGCGCCGCACGAAGACGTCGGTGGGATGGCCTTGGGCGGCGAGGCCCTCGCAGATGCGGCGGATGGCGAGGTTCATGCCGCCGTTCTCCCCTCTGCCCAGCGGAGCCAGCGGCGAGGCGTGGACGGAGATGACCGCGACAGCCGGGGAGGCCGTTGCCCGCATCCACCCAGTGTAGAAGGAGGCGCGCGACGCCCCGCCTGAGCGGCGCATACTGCCCGGCGACACTTGAATAGCGCCACGGGCGGCGGGAAGCCGGTGAGAGTCCGGCGCTGTCGCGCAACTGTGAGCGGGTAGCCGAGGTCGGCGTGCCACTGCGAGGCCATGTCTCGTGGGAAGGAGGCCGAGGCGACGATCCGCGAGCCAGGAGACCGGCCCGAGGCGTTCGTCTCCACCCCCGCGCGAAACGGGAGGAAGGCCTCATTGCGGCGAGGATCCCTCTGGCGAGGTGGAGTCCGATCGGCCGCGTGGGGAATCTGCCATGGGGAGGCTGCGACAGCGCGCTGCCGCCGGGGCGGCGCTGGGACTGTTTGCTTTCGCGATCGTGAGCGTCTCGGTGCACGGTGTTCGAGCTCAGGCCAACGCCGCCACTCGTGCACTCGAGTATCTGGAGGGGCAGCAGTCGGCGACGGACGGCTCGCTCGCCGGGGGCTTCAGCGTCAACGAGCTGTATGTCCTCGGTGCCGCCGCCGGCGGCTACGACCCCCACCTGTTGAAGCATGGTGGCCCCTCGGTCGTCGACTACCTGACGGCGAATGCCAGAGCGGCATGCCCGGCCGCGACGGACACCGCACCGTCGGCCGGCCTCTGCGGCTACCTGATCCAGGCCGCCCTCGCCTCCGAGGCCGATCCGCGCGCCTTCGGCGGCCTCGACATCGTCGCCAGGCTGAACACCTACTACGACCCCGCCACCGGCAAATACGGCGACGCCCAGGCCTTCACCCAGGCCCTGGCCATCCTGGGGCTCGTCGCCGCGGGCGAGCCGGTGCCTCACGCCGCGCTCACCTTCGTCCACAGTGTGGAGGACTCGAACGGCGGGTGGGACTACCAGGACGTCCGCGACGACAGCGCCAACCCATACGACACCAGTGACACCAACTCGACCTCGTTGGTGTTGATGGCGCTCGACGCCGCCGGTGACCACAGCCGTGACTCGGCAGGGCTCGCGTGGCTGCACACGGCACAGAATCCCGACGGCGGGTTCTCGTACTCGGGCGGCCCACCCTCCGACCCGGATTCCACCGCCGAGGTGGCGCAGGCGATCATCGCCACCGGCGGCAGCCCGACCGCGCCGGCATGGACCGTCGGCGGCCACACTCCGTCTGCGGAGCTGGCGGCAACCCAGGACGCGAGCGGCGGGTACATCGGCTTCAGCGGCGTGCCGGACGCGTTCACCACCACTGAGGTCGTCCCCGCGCTCGACGGCGTGGCCTTCCCGATCCCACCGGCCTCCCAGCTCTACGTGCCGGGGACGCCCCTCCCCGGATCTCCCGCGCCGACGCCGCAAGCAACCCCCACCGCCGGCGTCAACGCCTCGGTGATCACACCGGACGCCGCAAGCGGAGCACCGCCGGTTCCGTCGACCGGCGGGGCGCTCACGGGAGCGGGCTCACGCTCGAGCGCCGGGGCTGGAGGATTCCCCCGTGCTCTGACGTACCTCCTCCTGGCACTCGGCGCCGCCGTGATCGCGGCCGGTGCCGGCCTGGTGATCGCCCGGCGATGAGACGCGCGGCTCTGGCCGCGCCCATCGCGGGCGTCCTGGCAGGTGGGTTCGGCGGCGCGGCAACGCTCGTGCCCGCGGCGCAGCTGTGCGCCGCAGCCACGTACACCGGCCACGTCACGCTCGTCGTCGAGCACGGCGACACCCGGGTGGTCGGCCTGTGCATCGGCTTCGACGGATCGAGCATCACCGGCGAGCAGATGCTGCAGGCCAGCGGGCTGGAGTACGCCACGCAGTCGTATGGAGGCCTCGGCGATGCCGTCTGCCAGTTGGACAGCGAGCCGGCCTCGTACGGCGCGTGCCTGCCGGCGAGCGGGTCGTACTGGGCCATGTTCGTGTCGCGAAACGGCGGCGGCTGGCAGACGGCCGACCGTGGGATCTCCACGGAGACCTTCAGCGACGGTGACGCAGAGGGCTTCCGCTACGTCCCCCAGAGCAGACCGCAACCGCCGCCTGCGTCACCGGCCGGGATCTGCGCGCGGGCTCTGGCGGGCCCCCCCACCCCGGCACCTGCAGCAACGACATCGGCCACTGCCGCCGCCGGCGTGGCGCCCGCGCAGAGCTCGGCCGGAGGCGGCACGACCGGCAGCGGGCCAGACGGCGGCACGACCCCGCCGCCCGCGCCGACGGACGCCGCGGCCGCCACTCCCCCGCCCGCGGCCCTCCGAGCTGGCGGCAGCGGCGGAGTTGCGACGGTCGGGACGCGGCCGGCACCGCCAGCAGGCGGCCCGACCGCCGCCCTTCTGGCGGCCGGCGTCGCGGTCGGCGCGCTCGCTGCGCTGCTCGTGTGGCGGGTCGCTCGGCGGCGCATGGGACAGCCGTGAACCCTCGGGCGATCGCCGCGTGGTCCCTGGCGGCCCTCGCCATCGCGGTGTCGACCAACAACCCCGTGTATCGCGCGGTGGTCGCGTTATGTGCCCTCAATCTGATTCTGGCGCGCGGCCGTCCCGGCCTCCGCCTGCGACCGCTTCTGGTGACCGTCGCGGTCGCCGCCGCGATCGCGACCGTCGTCTCGCTGCTGCTCAGCCACACAGGCACGCATCGCTTCATCGAGGTGCCGGGGGACGTGCCCCTGATCGGGGGCGCCATCACGCTGGAGTCCCTTGTGTTCGGCCTGGTCACAGGCCTCGGCATCGCAGCGGCGCTCCTCGCCGTTGCGCCACTCACGCTGGTCGCCGATCCATACGACCTGGTCGACGCGTTGCCGCCGTTTCTGGCACGAACCGGCGCAGCCATCGGCACCGCGCTCAACCTGATCCCCACCATGGCGCGCAGCGCCGCCGACATCCGCGACGCGCAGCGGCTGCGCGGCTGGCGGCCGCGGCGCGTGCGTGACTGGCCCGACGTGGCGGTCCCCGTGGTCCTCACCGCCGTCGAGAGCTCGATCACGCTCGCGGAGGCGATGGAGGCGCGCGGCTGGGGATCGGGCCCGCGCACGCACTACCTGACGGCACCGCGATGGTGGTTCGACGTCGCCGTCGCGGTCTCCGCCCTGCTCGCCGCCGCCGCCTTCCTGGCATTGCGCGCGTCCGGCGCGGTGCCCGACTGGTACCCCTTTCCCGTGATCCCGCCGCTGCCGGTCAACCCGGCCGCGCTGGCCTGCTGCCTCGTGCTGATCCTGCCCTCGTTGGGGCCGGACACGCGCTGACGTGGACGCGCTGTCCTTCGCACAGCTGGGGTACGCGTATCCCGGCGCCGGCCACCGGGCGCTCCGCGACGTCGATCTCACCATCGACTGCGGGCTGACGCTGCTGACCGGCGATTCGGGCAGCGGGAAATCGACGCTGCTCCGGGTGTGCAACGGGCTCGTCCCCCACTTCCACGGCGGGGTCATCAGCGGCAGGGCGCTCGTGTTTGGGCAGGATGTGACACGAACGAACACGCGCAGGCTGGCGCGCGACGTCGGGTTCGTGTTCCAGGACCCGGAGCTGCAGTCGGTGCACGCACGAGTGGAGCGTGACGTGGCATTCGGGCTGGAGAACATGCGCGTGCCGCGCGGCGAGATGCGCGCGCGCGTCGATGAGGCACTGCATCTGTGTGGTGCCGAGGCGCTGCGCGAGCGCTCCGTTGCCACGCTCTCCGGCGGGGAGCGTCAGCGCGTGGCGCTGGCCGGCGTGCTCGCGATGCGGCCGCGGCTGCTCGCCCTCGACGAGCCGCTGTCGCAGCTCGATGAAAGCGGGGCCCGGGCATTGGTCGCGGCGGTCGCCGCCGCGATGGAGCGCGGGACACTCGCGGTTGTCGCGGAGCACCGCCTCGCGCTGTTGCGTCCACTCGCGCAGCGCGTCATGGAGGTGAGCGGCGGCCGCCTCAGCGACAGCTCCGACTCAGACGCCGGCCCCGCGATGCACGCGACCGCGCTGACCGGGCGCCCCGGTGAGCGCCCGTCACCGAACCACGCGCACGTCCGCCTGCACGGTGTTGCGGCCGGCCATCCGGGCGCGGTGGTGCTGGCGAGCGTCGACCTCGAGCTGTCCGGCGGCGAGGTCGTCGCCGTGATCGGGAACAACGGCAGCGGCAAGACCACGCTGCTGCGCACCATTGCCGGGCTGCTGGCGCCGCTGCAGGGGAGGGTCGAGCGCACGGCCGGGCGCGTCGCGTATCTCCCGCAGAACCCGACCACTCTCCTGCACCGGCGGACGCTGCGCTCCGAGATCGAGTGGACGCTACGTCACGGTGGCGGTGGCGGCGCCGGCGCCGACGCGGTCGACGCGACGCTGGCGGACTTCGGTCTCGAGCACGTCGCAGAACGGTATCCGCGCGACCTCAGCACGGGTGAGCGACAGCGCGCTGCGCTGGCCGCGGTGCTGGCGGGGTCTCCGGCGCTCGCGCTGCTCGACGAGCCCACACGCGGCATGGACGCAACCGCGGCAGCACGGCTCGGGCGCGCCGTGCAGCGTCTTGCCGCGACGGGCGCGGCAGTGGTGATTGCCACACACGATCACGATCTCGCCACACACGTGGCGACGCGCGTCGTCGAAACGCGCGATGGCGCCGTGCAGGAGCAGACCGTCATGGCAGCGGCCCCGGCATGACCGTGCTCGTCGTGTCGGTCGCCGGGATGGCGCTGTTCCTGTGGCCGTTTCTCGCGCTGGGCGCGCCGTCGACCGGCGCGGCGGTGTCGCTTGCGCTGGGAACGGTGGTGGCGTCCGCGGCCGTGGAGACGCTCACACGCCGGCTCGACTCGCGGCGCTTCGCGCTTCTCGCCGCGATCGCTGCGCTCGACGCGGCGCTTCGCCTCGTTCTCGTCAACGGCATCGGCGGCTTCAGCCCCATCTTCTTTCTCATCCTCGTCGCCGGCTACGTGTTCGGCCCGTCGTTCGGGTTCCTCTGCGGCGCCATCTCATTGCTCGCCTCGGCGGTGGTGACCGGCGGCATCGGACCCTGGCTGCCATATCAGCTGTTCGCATGTGGCTGGGTCGGCGCGCTCGCCGGTCTGGCGGGCTCATATCGCCACGGCGCGTATGACTGGCGTGATGTCGTAGTGCTCGGCGCGGTCGCGGTGATCACGGGGTATCTCTTTGGCGCCCTGCTCGACGTGTGGGACTGGACCACCTTCTACCGCGCAGCACCGAGCTACGGCTACGTCGCCGGGGCGTCGCCGGGCGAGTTGCTGCGACGCTTCGGCAGCTTCTATCTCGCGACGTCGGCGTGGTGGGACAGCTTCCGCGCCGTGGGTGATGTGATCGCGGTGATCGTGCTCGGGCTGCCCTTCATGGCGGCGCTCGGGAGGATGCGCAGCCGTTTCACGTTCGCGACCGAAGCCGAGCCCGCGGTGTAGAGGCCGTCGCCGGCAGCGCTTGCGCGCGGGGGTGCTCGCATGACAGCCTTCGCATCCCATCCCCCGCGTGGACCTGCGCCGCCGCATCAGGAACGAGAGGAGTCACATGACCGAGACGCGGAACCACCACGTACTGCATCCGCCCGAGGACGCCGCCCGCAAGAAGAAGTCGACGACGCCGAAATGGCCGACCTACAAGGGCAGGTCGCAGCTCGTCGGCACGAGCACGAGCCACGTGACCGTGTATGTCGACCCTTCGCTCGGCGCGAACGCGCTGCAGAACGCACACGATCTACTCGCTGCCGCCGATTCGATCGTCAAGCAGAACAACACGTTCTTCGGCATCACGGGTGGCGCGGTTGACGTCATCCTCTTCGCGCTCAGCGGCGCCACCGACGGGACGGGCGGCGCCGACCACGACGGCTGCGACTTCACCACCGGCAAGGAGATCGAGGTCGACGTGTCGTATGGCGCGCCGGAGCGCGTTGCAGCCCTGTTCGAGGCTGAGCTGAGCGAATGCGCCATGAAGGGCGACCTGTGCGGAGTCAGCACCGGCGAGGCCCTGTCGCGCTGGTGCGCCGCGGTGGTCAGCAACAACGCGCTGACGGACTTCGCCACCGCGCCGATCTGGGCGCAGGACGGCATGGCCAACTGGGTCGACACGACCAACGCCACCGATCAGGATACGGACAGCACCGGCTGCGGAATGGCGTTTCTCTCGTGGCTCATGAGCCAGGGACACACGCTCGACACGATCGCGCCCGCGATGGTGGCGCTCGGCAACACGGGGACGCTGGCGCAGCTGTACGCGAAGCTGACCGCTGACGCGGCGGCCAACGCGTGGTCGAAGTTCCATACGGCGGTGAAGGCGCTGCCGGGCGGTGTCACCAGCGACGACCCGTTCCACGCGCTGCCGGTGCCCGCAGGCGCGGCTTCCTAGCGTTTCAGCGGGTCCGCCTCAGTGCGAGCCCGCTGCTCCCACCCCCGCGAGTTTCGGCAGCACGGGCTTCGGGTTGGGCGTCTGCGCGAGGTTGTACGTGTCCCCCAGGGCGAGATCCGCGGCCACGCGACGACGCGCGTCCGCGTTGTCGGACGGCGCGAGGTTCCACAGCTGCCGCACGAAGGCAACCAGACTGGTGTGCGACCCCAGCTGCGACGACACGTGCTTCGGCTTCGCATACGGCCCCACGACGATGCACGGCACACGCGGCCCATAGCGGTACTGGGTGCCGGGGTACTGTGTACCGGCCGGGAACTGTTCGAGGTCGGGGCTGGCCACGTGGTCGAACCATCCGCCCCAGTCATCGAACGTGATGAAGATCATGCATGTGCCCCACTGCGCGCCTGTGGCGACCGCCTGCACCGCCTGGGCCATCCACGTGTCTGAAGCGGACATGCTGGTGCCGCTCCCCGGATGAAAGTCGTGGTGTGAGGGGCCGTACACCCACGACACGTTGGGCAGCGCGCCCTTGGCCGCGTCCGTGAGAAAGTCCGCCGGCTGCTTCGCATTGGCCTGCATGAGCGGGTCGGCGTAGTGCGCAAACGCGAAGCCGCCGTAGTTCGCCCACGTCTTGCCGGCGGCGTTGAGCTGCTTGGGCACGCCCGCTGCCTGGATCACCGGCTTGTATGCGCCGGTCGGATTCGTGTAGGCCCACTCGGCGTCCGCGCCGATGGCGAAACAGTGGTTGGGAAACGAGTTGCCCGCGTAGTCGGTGAAGTAGTTGTCGCAGATGCAGTACTGATCCATCAGCGCCATGAGGTTCGGCAGCTGGGCGCGCGTGAAGCGTTGCTTCTTGGCGCCGGTCGCCCGGTTCTCCCAGTCGACGTGGTTGTGCGGGATGTCGGGGACCACGTAATCGTGCGGCGGCTTGGCCAGCTTGATGACGGGCAGGGCTGCATCGCCGTTGACGCCCTTGATCTCGCTGGCCACGTTGTCGAGCGTGTGATTCTCGAAGAAGAGGATGACGACGCGATCGACCATCCCGGGCATAGATCCGATCCCTCCATGCGACCGACGGAGACCCGAGGATTATCGCGGTCCGCCTGAGTTCTGCGGCGCGCTTATCTAGGCGTTAACGCGACGTCCCGCCCAGGGTGCGACTGAGGTCGTACGA
>JAFALX010000317.1 GCA_019234035.1 Candidatus Dormiibacterota bacterium
GCAACGCCTCCGCCATCAGCTCGCGCTCCGTGCTCACAGGACTCAACCAGTTGGCGCTGGGGCACGCGGGGGCCCGAGGGTGCCGTCAGCGCGCATCTCGCGGCGCGTCTCGAGCAGCGCGCGCAGCTGGCCGCACGCGGCGTCCGCCTCGTTGCCGCGTGTGTCGCGGACGGTCACCCGCACACCGCGCAACGCGGCGAGGAATGCGCGCGAGACCTCGGCCGGCGGCGGACCCCATTCGCTGCCCTCGATCCGGTTCATGGGGATGACGTTGACGTGGGCGCCGGTTGCGTCCGCAAGGCGGCGCAGCCCCGCCGCCTGTTCGACCGTGTCGTTGACGCCGCCGATCAGGCACCACTCGAAGGTCAGCCGCCGTCCCGCCTGCGCGGCGTAGCGCGTGGCGGCAGCGATCAGCTCGTCGATCGGGTGCGCGCGGTTCAGCGGCACGAGCCGGTCGCGGAGGTCGTCGGTCGCGGCATGCAGCGAGACGGCGAGCCGGACCGGTGGCGCCTCCGCGGCCAGACGTGCGACGCCCGGCACCACTCCGCTCGTGGACACCGTGATGCGCCGCGGGCTGAGGCCGGCATGGTCGACGAGGACGTGCAGCGACTCGACGGTCGCCGCGGCGTTGGCCAGCGGCTCGCCCATGCCCATGTAGACGACGTGCGTCGCGGGGCCGAGCCCACGGCGATGCAGAGCGAACGCGGCGGTGCGCACCTGATCGACGATCTCCGCGGCCGTGCAGCTGCGGCGCAGCCCGGCGCGCCCGGTCGCGCAGAACGGGCAGCCGACGGCGCAGCCGACCTGGCTGCTCACGCACACGGTGGAGCGGCGACGAGAGCCTGGCCGGGCCGGCGTTTCCATCGCCACGGTCTCGACGGTCAGGCCGTCGACGAGGCGGCAGAGCAGCTTGACCGTGTTCCCCGAATCGGCCTCGGTCTCGACGGCGCCGTCGACGGCGCTGAAGAGCACGCGCTGTTCGAGCTGCTCGCGCAATGCCGTGGGCAGCTGGCGAACGTCGCCGAACCCGCCGATGAACGGTTGCCACGTCGCCGTGCGCAGCTGTCCGGCGCGCCACGCGGGAGCGTCGAGCGCGCGCAGGGCGTTGCTGAGCGAAGCCTCATCCATCGTGCTGAGCGACGGCTTGTCCACGCCTTCAATGGTACGGACGCGCCGAAACGCGCACCGCGTAGGCTCGGCGGCACATGAAGCAGGTGTTGGGCACCGTCATCGGCGTACCCGCCGCCGCGCTGGTCGCCGGCGGCCTGGGACTCGTCGGCTCGACGTTGTGGGCTCGGTACGGCGGCTTTCTCACGCAGCGAAACGGCGAGCCCATCCGTTGGGGGAGCCTCTGGTTCGGTGTCGGCCTGTTCGTCGTCGGTGCCGCGGCGATCTGGGGCGATATCGTGCTGCTCGGGCCGGGCTGAACCCGCTCAGGAGCTGAGCGACTGCCGCCCGATGAGCGACAGGAACTCGCTTCGCGTCTTCTCGTCGCTGCGGAACGCACCGGTGATTGCGGAGGTCACCGCCGCGCTGTGCTGCTTCTGCACACCGCGCATGATCATGCACAGGTGCATGGCGTCGATGACCACGGCGACGCCGTAGGCGCCGAGAACGTCCTGCAACGCGTTGGCGATCTGCGTTGTGAGACGCTCCTGGATCTGCAGCCGGCGCGCAAAGACGTCCACGACGCGCGCGATCTTGCTCAGGCCGAGCACCTTGCCCTTCGGCAGGTACGCGACGTGTGCTCTGCCGTAGAAGGGCAGCAGATGATGTTCGCAGAGGCTGTACACCTCGATGTCCTTGACGACCACCATCTCCTCGTAGTCGACGGAGAAGCAGGCGCCGTTGACCACCTCGTCGACGTCCTGCGTGTACCCGCTCAAGAGGAACCGCAGGCTGCGCGCCACACGATGGGGCGTTCCCTGCAGGCCCTCGCGAGCAGGATCCTCGCCGACGAGCTCGAGCAGCCGCCGGATCAGCGGCTCGACGGGATCATCGAAGGGAACGTCGTCGCCGACGATCCGTGGTTCCGCCATGAGGTGGACAACTATGGCATCCGCTTCGGCTAGGCGTTGCTGAAGATCGGGATGTTCGTGCCCGACAGCAGCGCGGCCTCCGGCGTCACCAGCCACGAGATGATCGCCGCCACGTCGTCCGGCGTGGCACTGGCGCGGAGCGCTGGGTTGGCGGTGCGCATCATCTCGGTGTCGACCCCGCCTGGGCTGAGACAGACGCTGCGCACACCGTGCTCCCTGCCCTCGAGCGCCACCGCCTCGCTCAGCGCGATGACACCGGCCTTCGCGACGTTGTACGCCGCCAGCCCGGGGAACTTCTCGACGTTCTGCACGCCGGAGAGCGACGCGATGTTGACGATGACGCCGCCGCCACGCGCCGCCATGCGCTGAAAGGCGAGGCGGCACCCAAGAAAGACCGCGTCGAGATCCACCTGCATGATCTCGCGCCACATGTCCCGGTCCAGGTCGGCGAACGGCACGCGCGCCAATGCTGCGGCGTTGTTCACCCACACATGCAGGTCGCCCTCCGCGTCGGCGCTCAGCGCAACGCGCTCGATGTCGGCGTCGACAAGGAGGTCGGCGTGGCGTGGCACCATGCGCCCGTTTTCCGCCGCGAGGCGTTGCAGCTCCGCCGTCGAACGCGCGGCGGCGACGACTCGGTATCCGTCGTACGCCAGCCGGCGTGCGGTGGCGGCGCCGATACCGCGGCTGGCGCCGGTGACCACCGCGACGCGGGCGGGGCTCATCAGCCGCGGACGATGCGGATGTTGAACGCCGCGGTGCCCTCCGCCTGCATGAGCCGCACCCAGAACAGCACATACGCCTCGGCGCCGCGCGAGCTCTTGATGTCGCCAATATCGACAATATCCTGGTGTGGCCAGCCAAAGCTCTGCAGCAGCTCGCGCACCTCGCCCTTGGCGCGGGGGTTGTCGCCGCTCAGGAAGACGTTGCCGCCGGGAGCCAGCTCGGGGTTGACCATGACATCGCAGTTGATCGTGTTGAGCGTCTTGACCACGCGCGCCTCGGGAAAGGCCCGCTGGATCTGCTCGCCGGTGCTGTCATCGCCGTAGTTGGTGAGGCGCGGCGGGAAACCCGCGGAGAAGTCGAGCGGATTGGAGACGTC
>JAFALX010000419.1 GCA_019234035.1 Candidatus Dormiibacterota bacterium
GCCGCTGAGCTGTCCTGCCTACAACGCGTTGATCGAGGGTGCCGTGGTGCGCGAGCTGGACGCGGTGTTCCTCGGAGCGGCCGTCTGCGCGGCGGCAGCAGCGCTGCTGGCCATAGCGCTACTCGGCCGCGACACGCACGCGGAGGCGCTCGCCGATGGCTGAGCGCCGGCCGGACCGCGCCGGCGTCCGCGTCGTCCGGCGCAGACCGCCGGCGCTGGACGACGTGCTCGACGTCGTGCGGGACGCCGTGCGCGCCGCCGGCGCGGAGGTGTACCTGGTGGGCGGGTTCGTCCGCGACCGCCTGCTCGGCAAGCCGGGCAAGGACATCGACCTCGTGCAGGTCGGAGGCGACGGCATCCCGCTGCTCGCCGGCGTTGCCCGCACGCTTGGCTGGGCGCCGCCGCAGCAGTTCGAGCGGTTCGGCACGGGGCAGATCCGCGGCGACGGCTTCATCCTCGAGGTGGTGCGCGGCCGCGCGGAGCGCTACGACCCGGAGTCGCGCAAACCCGACGTGCGCCCCGGCACCTTGGAGGAGGACGTCTGGCGCCGCGACTTCACCGTGAACGCGCTCTGCCAGACGCTGGACGGGCGCGTCCTCGACCTCACCGGCCGTGGCATCGAGGACCTGCGCGCCGGCGTGCTGCGCACTCCCCTGAATCCGTCGGAGACGTTCTCCGAGGACCCGCTGCGCATGTTCCGCGGCGCTCGCTTCGTCGCGCAGCTCGGCTTCACGCTCGCGCCGGGCGTGCTCGAGGCGATGCGCGAGCAGGCGCCGCGCATCGCCGTCGTCAGCATCGAACGCATCACCGAGGAGCTGCGCCGGCTGCTCATCTCACCGCACGTGCTGGCGGGCTTCGATGTGCTCGCCGAGTCCGGTCTGCTCGAGCGCGTGCTGCCCGAGATCGCGGCGATGCGTGGCGTGGAGCAGGGCGGCTTTCATCTGTACGACGTGTACGAGCACACGCTGCGCGCGGTGGAGCTCACACCGCCGGATCCGGTGACGCGTGTCGCCACGCTCCTGCACGACGTGGGCAAGCCTCCGACGCACGCGATCGCTGACGACGGACGTCACACGTTCTACGATCATCCGCAGGTCGGCGCGACGATGGCGCGCGAGATCCTGGCCCGACTCCGCTTCAGCAACGACGAGATCGGGACCGTCTCGAATCTCGTGTTTCTGCACCTGCGCCCGATCCAGTACAAACCCGACTCGTTCGGTGACGCCGCGGTGCGACGGCTGATCAGGGAGGCGGGCGAGCAGCGCGCGCGCATGCTCGACATCGCGCGCGCGGACACCAACGCGTCGTCGTTTCCCACGACCGAGTTGATCGACGAGCTCGAGGCGCGAATGGCGCGTCTCGACGCCGGCGGCCAGGTGTCGCAGATGCGCGATCTGCTCGACGGCGACGAGCTCATCGCACTCGCAGGGCGGCCGGCCGGGCCGTGGGTGGGCCGGGTCAAGCGGCGGCTGGAGCGGGCGGTGCTCGACGGAGAGCTGCAGCCCGGCGACGCCGACGGCGCCCGCGCCTGGCTGCGTGCACATCCCGATGTGCTCGCCGAATGAGCCACGCGTCCGCCGCCCGTCACCCCAGGCCGACGTACAATCGGCGCCGCGATGGGACGACGGGTGCGCTGGGCCAGAACGCTTCTCTTCGAGCTGCCACGGCAGCTTCGCCTGGCCTATTGCCTGTTTCGCGATGACCGCGTGCCCGTCTACGTGAAGGGCGCGTTCGCCGCCGCACTCGGCGTCATCGCGCTGCCCATGGTCAGCCTGCCCAAGCAGATTCCCTTCGTCGGCGAGCTCGATACGCTCGCGCTGACGCTGCTCGCGGTGCGCCTGTTCACCGCCGCTTGCCCGCGCTACGTGGTGATCGAGCAGGAACGTCTGATCATGGAGCGGCACAGCCGCTTCGACGAGGACGTGCGCCGCGGCGAGCACGTTGCGCTCATGATCTATCGCAGACTCCGACCCGAGGACCGTCACGACTACGACGGCGTTCCCGCGGCGGCCGTATCCACTCAGACAGCTGCAGGGGCGTGACACCGTGAGGGTCCTGTTTTTGAAGGAAGTGGCGGGAACAGCGCATCCCGGCGACGTGCGCGAGGTCGCGCCGGGATACGCGCGCAACTTCCTCTTCCCTCAGCATCTGGCCGTCGTCGCGGACGAGCGGGTCGTGGATCAGATCCGCAAGCGCGAGGAGGCGGCGCGGCGCCGCGCCGAGAAGGAGCTGACCGACGCGAGGGACGCCGCGGCGCGGCTGCGCAAGCTCACGGTCACGATCTACGCCAAGACCGGCGAGGGCGGACGGCTCTTCGGGTCCGTCACCAACACCGACGTCGCGCAGCAGTTGAAGCGCGAGGCCGGCCTCGACATCGACAAGCGCAAGATCGAGATCGAGACTCCGATCAAGTCGCTCGGACCGCACGAGGTCACAGTGGAGCTCCACCCGGAGGTCACGGAGACACTCAGGGTCGTCGTCGCGGCGCAGTGACAGCCCCGCCCCGGGCCGATCTCGTGGCGGCCGCGGCGACAGCGACCGGCACCATCGGGCGAGTGCTGCCCAACGACCTCGAGGCCGAACGCGCCGTTCTCGGCTGCCTGCTGCTCGACACCGAGGCGGTGCACGCGATCCGCGACGTCCTCCGCCCCGACGACTTCTACGCCGAGAAGCACCAGCACCTGTACCGGGCGGCGGTGACGCTCGCCGATCGTGGCGAGCCGGTCGACATGCTCACGCTGCCCGACCAGCTGGAGCGTGGCCCCGGGGTCGGCCGCGCCGGCGGCATGGACTACATCGCCGAGCTCACCACCGTGGTGCCGAGCGCTGCCAGCGTCAAGCACTACGCGGACATCGTCAACGCGCACGCGCAGCGCCGCCGGCTGATCGCGGCGGGGAGCGACGTGTCGCGCCTCGGGTTCGACCTCGGCCGCACCATCGAGGACGCCGTCGACGAGGCGGAGCAGACGGTGTTTGCGGTCAAGCAGCAGCAGCGCACCGACACGGCGATGCACATCGCGCCGATCGTGCGCGAGACGTGGGCGCTGCTGGAGCACCGGCTGCACGAGAACAAGCTGGTGCACGGTGTGCCCACCAACTTCTCCAAGCTGGACATGCTCACGCAGGGATTGCAGCCCGGGGAGCTGATCATCCTCGCCGCGCGTCCGTCGGTCGGCAAGACGTCATTCGCGCTGAACATCGCGCGCAACGCGGCCGTGCTGGCGCGGCGACCGGTGGTGCTGTTCTCGCTCGAGATGTCGAAGCAATCGCTGGTACAGCGGCTCATCTGCAGCGAGGCGAAGGTGGACAGCTACCTGCTGCGCACCGGCCAGGCGGATCCCAGCGCGTTTCAGAAGATCGCGATGGCGATGGACACGCTTACGCAGGCGGACCTGTGGATCGACGACACGCCGGCACTGACCATCTCGAGCCTGCGCTCACGCGCGCGGCGCATGAAGGCGCAGTACGGGATTGCGCTGATCGTCGTCGACTACCTGCAGCTGATGCACGGCGGCCGCCAGGACTCGCGGGTGCAGGAGGTGTCCGACATCTCGTCCGGTCTGAAGTCGATCGCCAAGGAGCTCGACGT
>JAFALX010000329.1 GCA_019234035.1 Candidatus Dormiibacterota bacterium
CGCCTCAACAACGCCGACAACGTGCTGGGACCGCTGCAGTTCGACAACAACATCAACTCGAACCCGGCGATCAGCTCGCAGCGCACGCTGCTCTCGCAGGCGGGGTCGCAGGTCGTCTTCGGCAACGTGATCGTGCTGCCGTTCAACAACAACTCCTTCCTGTACGTGCGCCCGTTCTACGTGCTCGCGCAGGCCAATGGTGGCTCGAGCTTCCCGCTCCTGCAGTACGTGATCGTGGGAACGCAGAGTGCCGTCGCCGACGGGACGTCGTTCGCCAACGCGCTGCAGAACCTGTTCAACACCACGCAGCCGATCCCCGGGTTGCCCACGGGCGGCAACACGTCGCCGCCGGCGCCCCCCACGTCGCCGGGCGCGACGCCGAGTCCGACGCCGTCCTCGGGGCCGACGCCGGGCGGCCCGCTCTCGCAGCAGGTGCTCACGGCTCTCAACCAGCTCATCAGCGATGAGAACGCCGCTCAAGCGGCGTTGAAGGCAGGCAACTTCAGCGCGTTCGGCACCGCGCAGGACAAGGTCAAGAGCGACATCGCAACGCTGCAGACGCTGCTGGGACAGACGTCGGGGGCGACCCCGTCACCCAGCCCGTCACCCTGACGGCGATGCTCGAAGAGATCGCTCCGGGCATCCGCCAGCTCGACACGTTGCTCGGCGGCATGGATGGGATGACCGCGGGCTTTCTGATCGAGGGGATCGAGCCGGCGCTGGTCGAGACGGGATCGCAGACGAGCGCGGCAACTGTGCGCGATGCACTGAACGCGGAGGGCATCGGACCCGCCGACCTGCGCTGGCTGATCGTCACCCACATCCATCTCGATCACGCAGGCGCGGTCGGTGACCTGGCGCGCGAGTACCCGCGGGCGACGGTGGTTGTGCACGAAAAAGGAGCGCGCCACCTGCTCGATCCCACCAAGCTCATCGACAGCGCCGGCCGCGTGTACGGCCCGCTGCTCGACACGCTGTACGGCAGGCTCGAGCCGGTGCCGGCGGACCGGCTGATCGCCGCCTCCGACGGCTTCACCGTGGACACCGGACCCGCGAAGCTGCGGCTCGTCGACTCGCCGGGCCACGCGAAGCATCACCACGCCGTGCTGCACGAGCCGACGGGGACGCTCATGGTGGGCGACGCGGTCGGCGTGCGGCTGCCGGATCTCGGCGTGCTGCGCCCGGCGACGCCGCCACCCGACTTCGATCTCGAGTTGGCGACGCGGAGCCTGCAGCGGTTCCGGGAACTGCGGCCGGTGCGGGTGGCGCTCACCCACTATGGCGTCGTGCCCGAGCCCACCGAGACGTTGCTCGAGGCCGAGGACGTGCTCCATCAATGGGTCGATGTCGCGCACCGCACAATGGAGTCGTCCCGATCCTCCGACGTCGACGTGGTCGCGGCCGCGCTGGCGGACGCCTTCGCCGAGGCGCCGGCTGGGCTGACGGCAGAGCAGGTGGAGAAATTCGAGGTGCTGAACGGCGTGCACAGCAATGCCGCGGGAATCGTCCGCTACCTGAGCCGGCGCAACGACCCCGCCGCCACAGCCGCGCCGCCACCGGCGTGAAGCCCATCACCTGGCGCAGGCCGCCGCTGCTCGCGGCGGTGGTGCTCAGCGCGTGCGTCGGCCTGGTCGGCGGATCGCTCGCCGCATGGGCGATCTACGCGCGCTTCGGGCCGGTGGAGCGCGTGGTCACGCAAATCGCGCCACAACCCGGCGGCGGCGCGGGCGGCGCACCGTCGATCGCACAGGTCGGGCAGCAGGCCGCGGCCTCCGTGGTCGAGATCGCGACCAAGCCGCTGGACAGCCAGTCGCTGCTCACCGGCACCACCGGCCTCGTCGACGGGTTCGCGGTGAGCTCGGACGGCCTGGTCGTCACGAGCATCCACGCCATCCGGGGCGCGACCGTGCTCCGCGTCGCCACCGCCGACGGACACGCGTACGACGCCACGGTCGTGCTGGCCGACGCTGCGCACGGCGTCGCCCTCCTGCGGGCCACGGGCGCGCAGCAGCTCGCGTACCTGCCGTTCGCCGGGCAGCGAGCCATTCCCGGCGACGCGGCGATCGCCGTCGCCCGGGTGCCGTTCGCAGGCCTCAGCCTGAGCGCCGGCACGGTGAGCTCGACGGGTCGCCAGCTGACCGTGGGAGGAGGCGAGCCGGCGTTGAAGGACGTCATGACGGTGGACGCAACCTCCGACGCGAGCGCGGACGGCGCCCCGCTGCTCAACGGCTCGGGACAGGTGTCGGGCGTCATCGTCGACGCCGGTGCGGCGGCGCCGGGCGTCGTCGCCCTCTCCGCCGCGGCGGCCGCGGCGCTGGTCCGCAGCGCCACGTCGG
>JAFALX010000014.1 GCA_019234035.1 Candidatus Dormiibacterota bacterium
GGATGAGGCTGATGACGTGGCGGAGGCCCAGCGTCTCGCGCGCATGCTGCAGCGCCGGTCTGGCGGCCTCGGTGGCGTATCCATGGCCCCACGCTTCCCGGTCGATCACCCACCCCACCTCGTAATCCGGCCAACCCTCGGGAAACCACAGGCCGGCGCGTCCGATGAACTGTCCCGTCTCCTTCACCTCGACGGCCCAGTGCCCGAATCCCTTGAGATGCCAGTGCCCGGCGAGCATCGCCATGTGCCGCCACGCGTCGCTGCGAGGCGCGGGGCCACCCGGAAGGAGATAGCGGACGACCTCGGGATCGCCGAGCATTCGCGCGTAGGTCTCGAAATCGGATTGCCGGAACGGCCGCAGGATCAGCCGCTCGGTCTCGACGCGTGCCGGATACCCGGAAGCCGTGTGATCAGCGATGTCCACCACCCCCGCACGCGCGCGCTCAGACGCGGAAGACGCGCCGCACCTCACCCAGTGCTGCGCCGAGCGCGTCGACCTCGGCGTGCGTGTTGTAGAGGTACACCGACGCGCGTGCCGTCGCCGCGACGTCGAAGCGGCGCATCAACGGTTGCGCGCAGTGATGTCCTGCGCGCACGGCGACCCCCTCGCGGTCGAGGATCGTGCCGACGTCGTGCGCGTGCACGTCGGCGAGGTTGAAGCTGACAGCACCGCCGCGGTCGAAGTCGGCGGTGGGTCCGTAGACGGTCACCTCGCCCACCTCGTCGAGCACATCGAGCATGTGCCGCGTGAGCGACAGCTCGTGCTGATGAATCGCGGCGAGGCCCACCCCGTCCAGGTAGTCGCAGGCGGCGACGAGCCCGACGACGCTGGCGACGTCGGGCGTGCCCGCCTCGAACTTGTGCGGCACGGTGTTCCACGTGGTGCGCTCCAGCGAGACGCGGCTGATCATGCTGCCGCCGGCGAGAAACGGCGGCATGCGCTCGAGCAGCTCCGGGCGCGCCCACAATGCGCCGATACCCATCGGCCCGCACATCTTGTGGCCGCTGAACGCCAGAAAGTCGACGTCCAGCTCGCGGACCGAGACCGGCATGTGCGGCACCGACTGCGCGGCGTCGATGCACACCACAGCCCCGATCTCGTGCGCTCGCCTGGTGATTCCGGCGACATCGTTGATCGCGCCGAGCACGTTCGACTGGTGGCTCATCGCCACGAGCTTGGTCGGCGGCTGCAGGAACCGGTCGACGTCCTCCTGCCGGAGGAGGCCGTCGTCGTCGACGTCGATGTAGGCGATCTCGAGCCCGGCACGCTCCGCCGCGAGCTGCCAGGGCACGAGATTGCTGTGGTGCTCCATCACCGTGAGCACGATCCGGTCGCCGGGCCGCAGCAGCTCGCGGCCGTACGACGATGCGACGAGGTTGAGCCCCTCGGTGGCGTTGCGCACGAACACGAGCCCCGACGGGTCGCCGTCGATGAACTCGGCGACGCGGACGCGGCCAGCCTCGAAGGCGTCGGTCGCCTCGTTGCCGAGGGTGTGCACGCCGCGATGCACGTTGGCGTTGCTCGTGTGGTAGTACCGCTCCATCGCGTCGAGCACTGCAAGGGGCTTCTGCGAGGTCGCCGCGGAATCGAGGTACACGAGCGGCCTGCCGTGCAGCGTGCGCTGCAGCACCGGAAAGTCGCGGCGCAGCCGTTCGACGTCCAGCGCCGGAGCGCTGGTCACTGTCACGCCGCGTCCTCCGCAAGGGCGACGCGCAGCACACCGTCGGCGTCGACCTCGACGTGGTGCACCCGTACCGGCTCCACGGCCGGCAGCGTCAGCGGCTCACCGGTGCGCAGGTCGAAGCACGACCCGTGCAGCGGGCACTCGATGGCGCAGCGGTCCGGATCGAGGTCGCCCTCGCTGAGCGATGCCTCCGCGTGGCTGCAGGTGTCGTCGAGCGCGTAGAAATCGCCCTCGACGTTGAAGATGGCGATGGGCACACCGTCGACCTCGACGCGGGCGGCGTGGCCCGGCGGGATGTCGGTGGCGCGTGCGACGTCGATCCAGCTGGCCACGTCAGTCCTCGTCCTGCGCCTCTGCCTCGGCGAGCCCGATCTGCGGCAGCCCCGACACCTCGGCGTCGAGCAGGCTCGCGACGAGCTTGGCGACGCCGGGATGCGGCACGCGCTTGACGATGTCGTCGAGGAAGCCGCGGACGATCAACGCGTCCGCGTCGGCGCGCCGCACCGCACGGCTCTGGAAGTAGAACCGCTGCTCCTCGTCGATGTGCCCCGCGGTGGCGCCATGGCCGCAGCGGACGTCGTTCGCCTTGATCTCGAGACGCGGCACCGAGTCGGCCTTCGCGCCCTCGGAGAGCAGCAGGTTGCGGTTCTGCACGTAGCCGTCGGCGTGCACCGCTTCCGGCGCCACGTCGATGAGCCCGCTGTAGACCGAGCGTGCCTTGTCGCGCACGGCGACCTTGAGCAGGAGGTCGCTGCGCGTGTCGCGCGCGCGATGTGCCTGCAGCGACTGATGATCGATGTGCTGGTCGTGCTCGGCGAAGCAGACGCCGGCGATGTCGGCCTCGCTCCCGGCGCCGTCAAGAAGCGCCTCCCAGTACGACTTCTGCACATGCGAGCCGAGCGTGGCGCCGAAGAAGTGCAGCCGGGCGTTCGCCTCCAGGGTGGCGCGGTGCGTGGCCACGTGCCACACGCGCTCACCCCACTGCTGCAGCAGGATGTAGTCGAGCTGCGCATCGCGGCCGATGTTGAGCATCGTGACCGCGTCGCTGAAGAGCTCGTGCGGACCCGGCGGCGACGCGTAGGCGTCCACGACGGTGAGCGACGACGCATCGTCGAGCAGCACCACCGTCGCCGGGATGACGGCGCGCTCGTCGCCGCTGGCCGGATGCGCGATCCATGCCGGCGCCAGCGCCTCGACGCCCCGCGGCACGTACACAAAGACCCCGCCGCGCCAGAGCGCGTTCCAGAGCGCGATGAACTTCGACTCGTCGATCGCAACGCGGGCCAGCGCGCGCTGCACCAGCTCGGGGTGCAGCGCTGCCGCCTCCTCGAGCGTGGTGATGATCACCCCCTGGGCGAGCAGCGCATCGGCGTCACTCACCGCGGGTCCGACATTGGGCGCGTCCATGGCGAACGCGGCGTTGGGCTCGGCGCTGTCCCACGCCTGCGCCATCGACGCGGCCATGCCGCCGTCGACGTCGTCCAGCGGCAGGAAGCGCTCGGCACGCAACCCGCTGATGTCGGTGCGGCGCCAGTCCTCGTCGCGCTGCGACGACGGCCACGGCATGGACTCGAAGGCGTCCCACGCGGCGCGGCGCCGCTGCGCCAGCCAGTCGGGCGAGGTCTCGGCGCGCAGACGGACGATCTCCGGGCTCAGCGTTGTCAGCTCGCCGGCCCCCGCGGCCGCGGCGGTCACCGGGGTCGCCGAAACAGGGGCGACGTGATGGCGCCGATCACCCGACGGCGCCCTCCATCGACAGAGCCAGCAGCCGGTTCAGCTCCACCGCGTACTCCATCGGCAGCTCCTTGACGAAGGGCTCGAAGAAGCCGTTGACGATGAGCTGCGTCGC
>JAFALX010000115.1 GCA_019234035.1 Candidatus Dormiibacterota bacterium
GTCCGCGGTGTGACCGAAGGCGATGACGGAGGCGCCGAACGCGGTGGCGCAGCGACGCAGCGCGGCGATCCGCGCCCGCCGTGCCTGGTCTTGCAGCGAGCTCCCCGCCGCGACGTGCACGCGCAGGCGATGCACCGGGATCGCACCGGCGGCGGCGTCGACCACCTGCGCCTCGTCGCCCGACCCCGGCCGCAGAGCGTGATCGACATGCGCGGCGGCGAGCGTCCAGCCTCGCGAGGGCGCGAGCCGAATCAACGCGTCGAGCAGAGCAATCGAATCAGGTCCGCCGCTGCACGCGACGAGCACCGGCTCGCCTGGACTGAGCACCCCCCGGCGATCGGCGGCGGTCGCGACCGCCCGCCGGACGCGAGCGACCGCGGCGACCCGGGCGGCCTCGGGCAGCGGGCTCCGCTGCGGCTCGTCCGGGCGATGGTTGGTGGCGGTTCCTGGACTCGAACCAGGGACATACCGGGTATGAACCGGCTGCTCTACCACCTGAGCTAAACCGCCAAGTCACGGCGAAAAATCCGCACCCGGCCACCGCGATTTCTCGCCGGGGAGGTCGACGCCCGCTGCGGCGGAGTGAATCCGCCTTCGCGGGCAGATCTAATCATGGTCGGAAGATGGGGTGGTTGCGGCGGTCGGACTCGAACCGACGACCTTCGGGTTATGAGCCCGACGAGCTGCCACTGCTCCACGCCGCCCATCGAGGATACCCCACCAGCGGAGGGAGCCCGGCTAGTGGCCACCTGACGGCGAGGCCGTGGGGAGATTGAAGGTCACCGGCGTCGGCGACGGCTTCGGCGTGGGCGACGCCGACGGAGTTGGAGACGGCGACGGCGTCGGGGTGGGGATGGCAAAGCTCGGCAGTGCCACGTTGACGCCTCCGGACGCCGGCCCGGCGTGCCCGGGTGCCGTGATCTCGTAGACCTTCTCGCCCGGGAGCACGTAGCCCAGCTTGCGCGCCTCCTCCTCGAGCCACGCCACCGTCTGCGCGTCGACGATCTCCCGCTGGTGGTCGCTGATGCTCTGCGTCAGCGCCGCGTTCTGTTGCTGCAGCTGCCGCACCTGCGCGTCGATGCGGCCCCCCTCGGCGACCTGGCTGTACACGGCGAACGCGACGACTCCACAGACGATCGCGACGATGGCGAGCCCAAGCCGCCGGAACGGCGACGGAGCCGACGTGGTGCGGCGACGGATGGCGCGGACCTCGCGTGGGGTGTTGCTGAGACGTATGGCGGAAACGTTGCGCGCGCACGACGGCGAGCGCCGCTGCGCCGATTAGAATGCAGCGGCGCTCGCGTTTTGGCAAGTGGAACCGGCGTTTTGCCCTGATTACGGCGCAGTTGCCGCCACGGGAGCGGGATGCGGCGTGCCCATGTATGGAAACTTCGCTGTCAGGTCCGAGTGCGCCGCGATTCCCGGCGCCGGGACGCGCCCGTTGAACATCGAGGCGATGCGATTGCCGACGGAGTCGTCTTCGAGACGGCGGCCGTTCGGCTCCCGGCACGTCGCGCTGCGATCCAGGACGAGCTGGTCTGGGAGCAACCCGGCGGTCAGCCGCGTCGCGTCCTCGTGCGAGTAGCCCCCCGCTTCCTGCAGCACGTGGATGAAGAGGTCAGCGTGTTGGCCGACATCGGCGCTCGGCTCGCACGCGTTGTAGGTCGTCTTGATGTCGGCGGCGAAGAAGTTGACCATCGCCGGCTTTCCGGCGCGGTCCCCTGTGACGAACACTCCGTCACGCCGCACCGCCACTCGCGACCAGACTCCGATCTGCGGCGTTGCCGAGAACAGATCGTCCGGAGCCTCGAGGATGATCGCCAGCACGTTCTTGTCGGCGAGGGCGTCGTTGCCGGTCCACGCGAAATTGTTCAGCAGCCCGTCGATGTCGGCAAAGAACGGGTCACTCCGCAGGCCGGCGAAGAACCGGTATCCGTCCTGTTCGATGACACGCGCGTCGTCGCCGAAGGACACGGTCGCGTTATCGATGATCACGTCGCCGACGTTGTCGAGCGCAGTCGCCGCACTGCCCTCGGCGCGTCGCACGGTTGCGCGCTGGCCGCCGCCATCCTGCACGAAGGTGACATTGAACGCGACATCGGTGGCCGCGTCGCCGTCGGAGTCGACGTTGATCTGATAGAGCGCGTCGGGATGGAACTCCATCGCGGCCATCTCGGGCACCATAGGGTTCACGTTCACGGCCAGGACGGTGTGCCCCTCTCGCTCCGGCGATGTGAAGGCGTAGAGGTCGGTGATGTCGAGCCGGGCGTCCCCCGCAGGTGGACTGAAGTCCGGACCGCTCAGATGGTTGCTCATGGCGACTACCCTCGTGTCCGTCCGCCTGACACGCACCAGCTCTCGTGCTGGCGGGGGCCGGTGTCCACCCTCAGTACAGACGCCCTCTCACCGCCGCACGATCATCCTCTTCGGGATGACAGCGGGTCAACCAGGTGGGGGTCAGACCGGCTTGCTC
>JAFALX010000216.1 GCA_019234035.1 Candidatus Dormiibacterota bacterium
GAGCATCGTCACCGACCCCAACACCGACCCGCACGACTACCAGTCGAGCGCGAGCAACGCCCGCACGTTCGCGACGGCGCAGTATGTCATCGAAAATGGAGCGGGGTACGACAACTGGGCCGACAGCCTCCTCAGCGCCAACCAGAGCGGCGGCCGAACCGTGCTGAAGGTCGCAGATCTGCTCGACAAGAAGGAGGGTGACAATCCCCACTTCTGGTACGGCCCCTCATACGTGGAGCGGGTTGCCGACCGCATCACGAGCGATCTCAAGTCGATCGACAGCGCGGATTCGCAGTACTTCGGCGACCAGCGCGCAGCGTTCGAAAGCGCGCTGAAGCCGTACCACGACCGCATCGCGGCCATCAAGCAGCAGTTCTCCGGCCGCAAGGTGGCGGCGACAGAGAGCATCTTCGTGTACATGGCGAGCGCGCTCGGTCTGGATCTGATCAGCCCGCCCGAATTCATGCAGGCAGTTGCAGAGGGAAACGACCCGCCGGCTGACACGGTGACGGAGTTCCAACAGCAGCTGCAGAACAAGGAGGCGACCGTGCTCGTCTTCAATGAGCAGACAGCCACTGACGTGACCACGAACCTGAAGCAGATCGCGACACAGCAGAACATCCCCGTCGTCGGCGTGACCGAGACGATCCAGCCGCCGGACACGAGCTTCCAGCTGTGGATGGTGGGTGAGCTGAACGACCTGCAGAACGCGCTCGACGCCTCGCACCTGTCGCAATGACGCAGGGCCGCACCGCGCCAACTCCCGCCACCGCTGCGGCGTCCCTGCCGCCGCGAGCCTCGGCGGTGCCGGACGCGGCTGTGTCCCTCCGCGCCGCCTCGGTCCGGCTCGGCGGCCGCTGGATCTGGGAGCGTGCCGACCTCACCGTCGAACCCGGTGAATTTCTTGTCGTCCTCGGCCCAAACGGCGCGGGCAAGACCACACTCCTGCGCGTGCTGCTCGGTCTCGTGCCGCTCGCGTCCGGGAGCGCCTCGGTGTTCGGTGCCGACCCCCGCCACGCCCGGCCGGTCGTCGGCTACGTCCCGCAGCGGCGCACCTTCGATCGCGACCTCTTCGTGAGGGCGCGCGACCTGGTTGCTCTCGGTGTCGACGGTACGCGGTGGGGCGTTTCTCTGTCCGGCCGCGAGCGGCGCATGCGGCAAGCGCTGGTGGAGGAGGCGCTCGAGGCGGTGGGCGCGGTCGACTTCGCGAACAGGCCGGTCGGCCACCTGAGCGGCGGCGAGCAGCAGCGCCTGCTGCTGGCGCAGGCGCTGGTGACGAGGCCGCGCCTGCTGCTTCTCGACGAGCCGCTCGCGAGCCTCGATCTGGGGGCGCAGGCCCAGGCCAGCGCACTCGTGTCGTCCGTGGCACGCGCGCGCGGCATAACGGTCATCCTCGTCGCGCACGACGTCAACCCTCTGGTGTCGGTGCTGGACCGCGTCGCCTACGTGGCTCGCGGGCGCATCACCGCGGGTCCGCCTGACGAGGTGATCACGTCGCAGCGGCTCTCCGAGCTGTATGACCACCAGGTCGAAGTGCTGCGTGACCGCTTCGGCCGCATCGTCGTCGTCGGTCTCGAGGACGTCGATTCGCACCACTTCTAGGGGATCTCCGAGTGATGCTGGCGCAGGCGGCGTTCTCGTGGAATCCGGTCACCGACTGGCAGGCGCTGACGTCGCAGGAGTTCATGCGCAACGCGCTGCTCGCAGGCACAGTCGCGGCGGTCCTCTGCAGCGTCGTCGGAACATTCGTCGTGCTCCGCGGCCTGACATTCGCAGCAGACGCGCTCACGCACGTCGGGTTCGCGGGCGCCTCGGGTGCAGTGCTGTTCGGCTTTCCGCCCGTGGCCGGGCTGCTCACGCTCACCCTTGTGGTCGCCGCAGCCATCGGCGCGCTCGAAGAGCGGCTGCGCGGGCGCGACGTCGTCATTGGCATGATCCTCGTCGGCGCGCTGGGTCTCGGCGTGTTGTTGCTGCGCCTGTCCGCGGGATACTCCAACGAGACGTATGCGCTGCTGTTCGGCGACATCCTCGCGCTGTCCGCTCGCGATCTGGTCATCCTCGGTGCAGCAGCCGGAGTAGCGCTGACGGCCACGATCGCGGTCTTCCGCCCTCTCCTCTTCGCGACCATCGACGAGGAAGTTGCCGAGTCGCGCGGCATCCCGGTGCGCGCGCTCAGCATCGGCTTCATGCTCATCGTCGGCGTCGCCGCCACGGCGGCGACGCAGGTGGTGGGCGCACTCCTCGCAGTTGCGTTGATCGTCGCTCCCGCAGCAGCCGCGCAGCGCCTCACCGATCGTCCCGGTGCCGCGGTCGCGCTTGCCATCGTTCTCGGGCTTGCGGTCACGTGGGCGGGGCTCGTGCTCGGGTACTGGCTGCCGTATCCCGTCAGCTTCTTCATCACGTCGCTGGCGGCGGTCGTGTACGCCCTCTGCCGTGTGATCTCATCGCGATCTGTGACAGCGCGCCGGCGCGATGTGGTGGAGGCGGCTGCTGCCGCCTGAGATGCTCGCAGCTGCAGCACCGCTGACGAGCGGGGTTCCGTTCTCGCCGAACCCGATCGACGATCTGCAGATCCTGTTCCAGTTCGAGTTCATGCGCAACGCGTATATCGCCGGCACCGCCGCCGCGATCGCGGCTGGCCTCGTGGGCTACTTCGTCGTCCTCCGCAGCCTGAGCTTCGCCGCGCACACGCTGACGCAGATCGGCTTCGCCGGCGCCACCGGTGCACTGGCGGCCGCGGTGAACCCGCTGTACGGACTGCTGCTGATCAACGCCATCGGTGCGGGCGTCATTGGCGCCTGGGGCCGCCGCGAGCGCGGGCGCGACGTCGTCACCGGCATCGTGCTGACGTCGGCGCTGGGGTTGGGGCTGCTGTTCCTCACCTTCTCGCACTCACCGGAGGCGGTTCCGGTGCTCGTGGGTGATGTGCTCGGCATCAGCGCGACAGAGGTGCTGATCACGGTTGTGGCGACGGCGCTCATCGTGGTCGCCGTCGCCCTGATGTACAAGCCGCTGCTGTTCGCCACGCTCGACGAGGAGATCGCCGAGGCTCGCGGCGTGCGCGTCGTCCTCGTGTCCGTGTTGCTGCTCGGCGTGCTCGCGATCACGACGTCGGTGGCGACGCCGATCGTGGGCGTGCTCCTGACCTACGCGATCCTGGTCGGACCGGCGGCGACGGCGGCACAACTGTCGGCGCGTCCGGGCCGCGCCGTCGCGCTCTCCGTTGCGCTGAGCGTTGCGTACATGTGGATCGGCCTCGCTGTCTCGTACTGGATCGACTTCCCACCGAGCGTGTTCGTCACGGGTCTCGCGTTCGCAGGCTATCTCGCAGCGCGCAGCGCGCACGCGCTCTCGCACTCGCGCCTGGCGCTGTCGCTGCACGTGCCCGCGGCGTAACAGCCTCGCAGCGAGAGGTCTTCCGTGCAGTCCGGAGAGGCAACCACCTTTGGAGGACAGCTGGAATCAGTTGAACAGCGCGTCCCAGCCATCACCTAGTCAAGCGGATGCTACCGGCGTCACACAGATACGCTGTTTACCTCATGCATGCGCGCGTCGGGCGATCGAAACTTGTGGTGGTTACGAGACGGAGATTTGCTCGCGCATAGGAGGCTCATCAGCGGTGATCATGCACGCGGGCGTGAGAAGCGGGCGGCGTGGATCCCGACACCGAATGGTCATGTTGCCGAGCCTGAAGCGTGGCCGACTCACCGCATTCATCGATCGACACCAAGTCGGATGGGATGTCGCGGGAGCCGTCCTTACTGTCGCCTACGTGGTCCTCGCTTTTCGTCAGGAAATGGCTACTCCCGCTGAGAATGTCGCGCTTTGGGCTCTGGGTGTTGTCTTCCTGACCGAATTCGTCGCCCGATTCTTGGATGCCCCGAGTCGCCTCGAATATCTCAGGCACCACTGGCTCGACTTAGTGACCGCCGTGCCCGTGCCAGGTATTCCGGGCCTTCGTTTTCTACGCCTGCTCCGCCTGCTGCGGTTCCTCAAGATTGGGATGGTAATCCGCGAAATTCTCCTCCGTCGAGGCTGGGATGGCGCCGGATTGCTTTGGCCCACGATGTTCCTTTTCTGGGTCGGATCGGCGCTTGCACTTTGGCTCGTGGAGCACGACGCGCCCGGCGCAACCATAAGGACGTTCCCCGATGCGCTCTTCGCTTCGTTCATAACCGCCAGCACGCTGGGTTTCGCCAAGCACGCGTTGCAACCCGCGACGGAAACCGGCCAAATGATCTCGGCGATCATCGTCTTCCTCGCGCTCGGGCTGTGGGGCTTTGCTTCTAGCCGTATCACCCAGCTCTGGCTCCAGGGTCAAACCGCTCGCGAGCAAGAGGAGCTCCAGAAGCTTCATCAAGACCTCCGCACCCTTCGCGCGGAAATCGGAGCGCTTACAGAATTCTTGAGGGCAGGATCGAAACCCGACGTCGTCGCTCCGGACAGCAGCCTGCACGCGGTGCATGAACGGGTTGGCGAAAACGCGCCAACGCTTGACGCCGCGGCGCCACGGTGAGAGAGGGTTTAGCGCGTAGCGTGGCTGCGAGCCGTCGCTGCGGAACTTTGAATGGATGCAGAGGCATGTGCGACCACTCGCGCAGTCACGGGGTCGGTGTAGCCCTTGAGCGAGAGCTTGCGCACCGCCGCGTCGCCGCTGAGCGTGCGCGTCGCGCCGTACGTGCGCTGGTCGATGAGGATCTCGCCGCTCTGCGCTTCGTCGCAGAGCCGTGAGGCGAGGTTGACGACGGGGCCCAGGGCCGTGTAATCGCCGCGCGTGTCCAGG
>JAFALX010000373.1 GCA_019234035.1 Candidatus Dormiibacterota bacterium
GCTTCGGCTCCACCTCCTTGCTGCCCATCATTTGCCGGCCCTCAACTGAGACGTCTGTTGGATTCGGGGTCGCCAATCCCATTGACTCACACAACAGCGAGTTCGGCAACAGGCCCTATGCCGTTTTCATCATCGGCTGGTCCATGAGGGCGGACGGACGCTGTCGCTTTCGAATGGCGCCGTGCAGGTGCTCCCGCCTTGATGACCTTGCCTGCTGCCGAGCGGCATTAGCGACGTGACGAACCTTTTTGGGGGCTGACGAAGCATCAAGTCGATGCGACCGTCGGAGTCGGAGCCCGCCGTACGACAACCATCATGTGAGCGGCATGGTGGCCCCCGCGGACGAGCCCGGCGCGGCACTTCTTGCCCTGTACGACCGCGCTTTGCCTGTCGTGTACGGCTATCTCCTTCCCCGCTGCGGCGCCGCGTCGCTGGCCGAGGACCTCACCTCGGAGACGTTCTTGGCCGCTGTCGATTCGATCCGGCGCCAGAATGCGCCGCCTGTCTCAACACCCTGGCTGGTGGGCGTCGCCCGCCACAAGCTCGTCGACCACTGGCGCCGCCTCGCCCGCGAGGAGCGCGGCCTCCGCGCCGTCGCGGGCGACGCGCCGGACGCGCTCGACCCCTGGGATGAGCGTCTCGACACGCTGCTCGCCCAGCAGACGCTGCAGCGGCTCGTCCCGCAACACCGCGCGGCCCTGACACTCCGCTACGTCGACGACCTTCCCGTCGCCGAGGTCGCCGAGGTCATGGACCGCACCCTGCACGCGACGGAGGCTCTGCTCGTCCGCGCCCGCGGCGCGTTCCGTGAGGCCTATCTCGACCCGGAGGACAGCGATGGCTGATCCGCTCGGCAGCCTGCGCACTCCGGTCACCCCGGTTGCCCCCGACCCTGCATTCGCCCGCCGCCTGCGCGCCCGCGTCGAGCGGGCGCTGAGCCCCACTGGAGGACCCGCCGTGAGCACCATCCTGACCGAACCGCGCGCCGATCTCCCGGCATCCGCGCAGCAGCCGGCCGCGGACGCACCGGCAACCCTCGGAGTCGTTCCGTTCCTGGCGGTCGCCAACGCGCGCCAGGCTATCGAGTGGTACGTCGATGCCCTGGGCGCCGAGCTCCGCGGCGAGCCATACGTGATGGGCGACGGGCGCATCGGCCACAGCGAGCTCTGGATCGCCGGCGGTCCGTTCCACGTCGCCGACGAATCGCCGGCGAGCCACGTCGCCGCGCCGCGGCCCGGCGCCGACGCCACCGTCACACTCGGCGCTGAGGTCGGAAGCGTCGACGCCGCCATCGAGCGCGCCGTTGCCCGCGGCGCGACGCTGGAGCGCCCGGCCGCCGACTACCCCTACGGCCGCAACGGCGTCATCCGTGACCCCGACGGTCACCGCTGGCTGCTGTCCGGGCCCGCCGTCTCGAATCGGGTACGCAACGGCGACGTCGCCTACTCGTCGCTCTGGGTGCCCGACGTCGAGCGCGCCGCCGATTTCTTCGCGGCCGTCCTCGGCTGGGCGTATGCGCCGGGCAGCGGGGAGCGCGGCCGCCGCGTCACCAACACGCCCCAACCACAGGGGCTGTGGGAAGGCGAGGGTGAGAGCACGCTGTTCCTCTCGTACTACGTCGACGACCTCGATGCCGCGATGGCCCGTGTGCGTGACGCCGGCGGCACGACGGAAGCACCGCACCACGAGCCATACGGATACACGGTCGACTGCACCGACAACGAGGGCGTGCGCTTCGCGCTGCTCGAGATCCAGGCCGCGGCCGCGCCGGCGCGCGCCTCGCTCGCCCCGCAGGGACATGGTGTTGTGACCTACATCACCATGCAGGTGGCAGACACCGTGCGGGCTCGCGCCTTCTACGGCTCGGTGTTCGGCTGGGACTTCACCGGCGGCAACTGGCCCGACGGCTGGAACGTGCTCGAGCCGCTGCCGATGACGGGGATGGCCGGCGGTCGTGGCCGGGCGGGGAACGTCCCGGTCTACCAGGTGAACGACGTGGCGTCGGCGGTCCAGCGCGTCCGCGATGCCGGTGGCACGGCGTCCGAGCCCGACCGCCGGCCGTACGGGACGATGAGCGACTGCACGTCGCCGGACGGCGTCGCCTTCGCGCTCTGGGAGCCCTAAAGCCGCACACAGAAAAGAGGAAGCCGCGCCCGCGGCTTCCTCCTTCTCGACCGAGCGATCTCAGGCGGCGATGGCGATCGCGTCCTCCGTGGGTGCGACTGCGACGGCGCGCCGCCCGGGGATGAGCACGGCGACGAACGCGGCGGCGAACACCACGATCGAGCCGACGATGATCGCCGGGACCACGCCGTCCACGAAGGCCTGGCCCGAGGTGTAGCCGCCGGTGTGAGCGAAGATCGAGGCGAGCACCGCGATGCCGAGCACGCCGCCGAGCTCGCGGATCGCGTTGTTGGCACCGGACGCCTTGCCCTCCTGGTCGCGGCG
>JAFALX010000071.1 GCA_019234035.1 Candidatus Dormiibacterota bacterium
GCTGCACCGTCGATTGGCGGAGGGTCGACTCGGAGATGGTCGCGGAGCTGATCGACCTCGAGCGTGAGCGATTCACCCGGCCCAACTGGCACGAGGCTGTGCTCGAGGGGACGCGGTCGATCGTGCAAACGCTCGCGTCGCGCAACCACGTCGAGCGCTGGATCCGGGCGGTGTCCGCGCCGACGCTCCTCGTGCACGGCGCCGAGGATCAAGTGGTGCGGCTCAGCGCCTCGCGCGCGGCGGCGAACACACGGCCCGACTGGGACTTCGCGGTCCTCGAGGACGCGGGGCACGTCCCGATGATGGAGGTGCCGGCGGCATTCCTCGACGTCGTCGACACGTGGATGGACCGCGTGCCCGGCCTGCGCGACCTGGTCCCCTCCGCGGCAGCCGCGCAGACCGCGTAGCGGTTCAGCGCCCGCGACAGCGGCGCGCGTCGGACGCTGGGCGCCTCAGACGCCGCGGGCGTACGATGGGGTCGCAACGGTTGGGAGCGAGATGTCCGCAATCGACGATGGCGGTTCGATGGTGTGCCCCGTGCACGGAGTGCACACGCGCATCAGCTGCGTCACGTGCGGACGGCCGATCTGCCCGACCTGCGCGGTGACGAGCCCGGTCGGGCTCACCTGCGGGCAGCATCCACAACGGTCGATCCGCTTCGTGCGCTGGTTGCCGGCGCGCGGGCCGGCGCGGCCGGCGATATTTCCCGTGGGGCTATTCCTGGTGTTCAGCCTCGTGCTCGGCTATGCGGCTCGAGCGTCAGCTTCCTTTTTCGTTGCACTCGACGCCACGCGACCCTGGCTCGGAATCAGCCTCTTTGTCGTGCTCATCGCCGCCGTCATGTCGGCGCTGTTGTACTGGCTGCTGCCGCGGTACTGACCAGTGTCGTCGATGGACGATGGCGGTTCGATGGTCTGCCCCGTTCACGGGACACCGACGCGCATCACCTGCGTGATGTGCGGCCGGCCCATCTGCCCGGAGGACGCGCAGCCAAGTCCGGTCGGACTGACGTGTGGTGAGCACGGACAGCGGTCGATCCGGCTGGTGCGGTGGTCGCCGGCGCGCGGGCCGGTGCGGCCACTGGGGAATCAGGGTTGGCTGGTCTTCGCCGCCGCGACGCTCGTCCTGGGCTTCGCCCTCCGCGCCTCTGTGGGCTTCTTCACGGCGATGGTTCCCGACCGTCCGTGGGTGGGGATCACAGTCCTCGCCGTGATCCTTGCCGCCCTCGTCTCAGCACTGCTCTACTGGTTGCGACGCGGCGGAAACATCTGACCCGCCGCCGCACGGAGTCAATGGATGCCGGCGAAGTAGTTGCCGATGACGGTCGTGGCGTCGATGGCGCCGTCGGCAGGCCCGAAACCGGTCGCGTACCACGTGTGGCCCGCGCCCGTGATCGTCTCGAGCTGCACGGTCGCTCCGCCGCTGCAGCCCGACCACTGACTGACGCTCACCGGGCCGGTCGAGCTCGTCGACGCGGTGCTTGCGCAGGTGTCGAGGTGCGCCCACAACGCGACCACATCCGGTGCCGACGGGACGATCTGATCGTTTGCCGACGCGCCCTTCAGCAGGTGGCCGCCCGCATACGGGACCTCGCCGTCGGCGGTGCCGTTGATGGCCAGCAGCGCCGTCGGCTGCTTGGGGGTGCACGTCTCGTTCAGCAGCATCGTGCCAGCCACCGGCGCGATCGCCGTGAGGGGCACCGCTCCCTGGCATGCATAGCGGTAGGCCATGATCGCGCCCGACGAGAACCCGGTCATGAACACGCGTTTCGTGTCGATCGTGTAATCGTGCTCGACCTGCGGGATCAGCGCGTTCAGGAACGCGAGATCGTCGACGCCGAGAGTCGGCGCGGGCTCGCAGCAGAAGTCGCCGTTCCAGCTCTTCTCGATGCCGTCGGGGTACACGACGATGAAGGCATGCGTCTCCGCGTTCATGTCGAACTGCGTGGTGTTGGCCATGTCATCCGAGTTGCTGCCGTTGCCATGCAGGATGAGGAGCAGCGGCGTCGGTGTGCGCGGATCGACAGTGGGCGGCCGGTACACGCGGTATGTGCGCTGCTGGCCGGCGACCGTGATCTGGCTGTGCTTCAGCGCGGGCGCGCTGGTGACCGTCGGCGAAGCAGGCGACGATCCGCAGGACCCCGCGACCACACTCACGATGATCGCCACGAGGCCGAGGGTCCACACCTCCCGTCCCGACATATCGGCGAAATTATCAGCATGCGAGTGTCCTGACCGGGCGATGATCGGCAGCGGCGGCGGGCGGGTCGCTTCAGCGCTTTTCCTCCACGGCAGTGGCGATCGTGACGCTCTCGAATGAGGGAAACTTGGAACGCGCTGCGGTCACCGCCCCACGGCGGCCGGGTGACACTGGGGAGTCGCCAAGTGGTAAGGCAGCGGACTTTGGATCCGCCATTCGAAGGTTCGAGTCCTTCCTCCCCAGCCACCGTCCGCGTTTTCGAAATTCGAAGTCTGGGAAGAAGTCTGCCTCGGGCGCTGCCCCGCGGCTTCACATCACGCGGCGCACGTGTAGTGAACAAAAGGACGTCATGCTGCCACGGCCTGATCAGGACCGTGCGTTGCCAATGGCGAGCGCGGTGACGGACCGGTGGTGAGGCTGTGATCACGGGGCGTGACCCAGGTTCGCGCCGTAGCGTCACGACGGGATGCAGTTCAACGCACCGCCACCGCCTATAGAGCCACCGCCTGCGGAGCCGCCGCCTCCACCCCCGCCTCCGGATTCGGCGTGGTGGACCCCACCGTCGCCTGAGTACCACTGGGGATGGCCGGCGGCTCCACTGCCGCCGCCGGTCGACACCCCGGCGCCGCACCACCACAGGCTGCTGATCGTTCTCTCGGTCGTCGTTTCTGTGGCTGTTGTCGCGGTGCTCGCGATGGGCTTCGTCGCGGCGTCGCGCCAGGTGCGGTCGATCGCGCCTGACATCGCTCCCGATCTGTCGCTGCCGCCGCAGCCGACACCGCCACCGGTGACGGATGTGCAGCCACTGCCGTCGACGCTGCCGGCGGGATCGGTCGTGACGCCGCTCGGATGGCAGCAGAGGAACGACGGAGTCGTCAGCGCCGTCCCAACCAACGACGGGGTAGAGCTCATCCTGCTGCAGACCGGACAGGAGGAGCGCGTCCCCATCCCAGTGCACAGCCCGATGCCCGCGTTGCGCATCGACGCAACGATCACCGCGACGACGGACAGCGCCGGCAACGAGCTCGGGGTCGCGTGCATGACCGCCGACCACGTGTACGGAGCCCGCTTCACGATCAACGCCAACGGCGATCGGTTCATGTGGCTCTATGGGCCTGACGGAACGAGTGAGCTCAACGAGATCCGGTCCGGCGTGATCCATGACGTCACCGATGCGAACCAGCTGTCGGGCGTTTGCATCGAGCACGGTCAGCAGTTCGAGATGATGTACGCGATCAACGGTGCCGTCGTCGCGGACGTGGTGGTGCCGCAGCTGACATCGGCTCCGCTGTATCCCGCGCTGTACATCTGCAGCTGCTTCGGTCACGAGGCGACCGACAATTCGGCGATCTCGGTCAGCTCCCTGCCGACAGGCACCGGCACATAGCGGCCGTGACCGCTACCGCGCGAGTCGTTCCTCGATGAGGGAGCGTTCGGCGTCGTTGCGCGTCAGCTCGAGCGCTGTTGCATTGGCGCGGCCTGCGTCCTCGTCGCGGCCGAGCATCGTCAGCAGCGACGCACGCGTCGCGTGCCATAGGTGGTATGCCGACAGCACATCCGACAGCCGTTCGACCTCTGTGAGTGCGGCAACCGGGCCGTGCACGTGCGCCACCGCGACCGCGCGGTTGAGCCTGACCACGGGCGACCGGTCGATGGCGGCGAGCACGTCGTAGAGCGCGAGGATCTGCGGCCAGTCCGTCTGATCCCACGACGTTGCCTCGCAGTGCAGCGCAGCGATCATGGCCTCGAGCTGATACCGCCCCGGACGGCGCAGCGCCGCAGCGCGCTCGATGAGTCCCGTTGCATCCTCGATGCGCCGGCGATCCCAACTCGCCCGATCCTGGTGCTCGAGCAGCACGAGCCGGTCCGCTGAGTCGATCCGCGAGGGCCAGCGCGCGAGGTGCAGGCGGATCAACGCAAGGACCGCGAGCGCCTCCGGTTCGTCGGGCATCAAGCGGACGACGAGCATTGCGAGCCACTCCGCGTCCTGGGCGAGATCACGCCGCACCGGCGAGCTGCCCGATGTCGCGACGTATCCCTCGTTGAACACGAGGTAGATGACGGTGAGCACCTCGTCGAGGCGCTCGACCACGTTGGCGTTCGACGGAAGCCGGAAGGGAACACCCGCGGCCACGATCTTCGCCTTCGCCCGCGCGATCCGCTTCTTGATCGTTTCCTCGGGCACCAGGAACGCAGTCGTGCGCGTCCCCGTTGGCGAACCAGTCTCCCTGCGTGATCAGGAGCATGTATTTCATCGTGGCCTCCTCGGGTGCCAATCCGTTACCTATGGAAGCAGACGAATGGGGACGCCACAATCGGGACAGTCGCCGCAGGTGACCAGGCCCAGGCATTTCGGAGGACAGCACCATGCCGAGCACACCCGGCTCCCCCGACCAGCACTACCGCCGCTTCATCAAAGACATCGACCGTCTCTCGCGGCCATTCGGATCCGGCGGGTTCGGGCAGAAGGCTGAGGCATTCGCGCGGTTCTTCGGGACGCCGCAGTTCCTCATCGGCCAGACGCTCCTGGTGGGGACGTGGATCATCATCAACGCGACGCAGATCGTCCACTTCGACATCTATCCGTTCATCCTGCTGAACCTCGCGTTCAGCCTGCAGGCCGCGTACGCTGCGCCACTGATCCTGCTGGCGCAGACCCGTCAGGCCGACCGCGACAAGGCGCAGGCGGAGGCCGACGCCAAGCACCGCGAAGCGGTTGCCGAGGAGACGGCCACGCAGCAGCGGCTTGCGGTCTCGGCACTGGAGCTGCTCAAGCGTGTGCTCGACGAAAACGTCGAGCTGACCAAGCGCATCGACATGTTGACGATGGAGATCCACGGCAGCGTCGTGTCGATGCCCGGCGGTTAGCCGCGCAGACGCAACACGGCGATGCTGACGATGTACGTCACGCCGGCGATGGTGCCGAGCCAGAGATATGGTTCCCCGCTGCGGCCACGCGCGAGCTCGTAGATGTACGCGCCGATGATCACCACCGCCATTACAAAGCCTGTGAAGGCAGTCGCTCGGAGGTCGATGAGCGCGAAGCGCTCGTCGCGTTCGTCGCCGCGCCAGCCGCGGATGGTCTCGCTACGCCCGCCGAACAGCAAGAGCACGAGGGCAATCACGATCGCGATGCCGAGCATCTCGAGCCCGAGCTGCACCTTCCCGCCGACACTGGCCGCAACGAGATAGCCGATCCCGATGACGACGATCAGCGCACTGACGATCCACTTCGCGCGCGGGTTACTCACCGGCCTTCGCTCCGTCGACATCGAACATCTCCTCCACGGTGGTGCCGAAGAATCGCGCCAGCTCCAGCGCGAGCGGCAGCGACGGCGTGTAGCGCTCGGTCTCGATTGCGTTGATCGTCTGCCGTGACACGTGCAGCGCCTCGCCGAGCTGCCCCTGTGACAGGCCGCGAGCCGAGCGCAGCTCGCGCACCGTGTTGCGCACTGTGAGCGTCAGCTGACGCTCGTCGGCGTTTTGGGCTTGCGTGTGCGGCCAACGCCCGATGTCCCGAAGATCACCCCGCCGACTGTGAGCAGCGAGTACCCGCCCGTCGTGTCATTGCGGAAGAGCAGCACACCGAGGCCGGTCAGCATCACGACGAGTCCGATGACGGGGCCGATCCAGCGTGCGTATCCACTCGGCCGGTCACACCAGTGACGCCACGTGCCCATCACATCCATTGCCTCCGAGGGTCTGCCCAACGAGTAAAGCCTACTTGACACCCTGGCGGGATGTCAAGCAGGCTTTACAACGCCGGGTCGGTGTGTGCCGCGGCGCGGTGTCAGGCGACCTCGGCCACAACGGGCTCCCGCTCGAGCGAGCCGGGTTCCGAGAGCGACACCGCTGCTTGCGGGGTGGCGACCGCAGATCGGCGTCCGGTGACCGCGACCGCGCTCAGCGCGCCCAGGAGCGAGAAGCCGGCTGCCAGCGCCAGCGCCGGCTTGAGTCCTGCGATGACGGTGGCGCCGCTCCCCAGGTGCCCGGTCGCGGCGAACAGCGCCGACACTGCGGCGACACCGAACACGCCACCGAAGCGCTGCAGCGTGTTGGTGGCTCCCGCGGCCTTGCCGAGATCCTGCGGGGCCGCCGCGTTGAGCGCAGCCGCCGTCGCTGCCGGGAGCGCCATCGAGATGCCGACGCCGGCGACGACCAGCGGCACCAGGAGCTCGATGTAGCTGACGCCGGTGCTCGCAAGCCCCGCGACGGCGAGCAGTCCCGCTGCCTGCAACGCCAGGCCGGCAATCAGCATCGGACGCCGTCCCACCCGGTCCGACCATGCGCCCGCGAGCGGCGCAACGAGGAGTGGCGTCGCGGTCCAGGGCAGGAAGCGGATCCCCGTGCCGAGCGGCGAGAACCCGAGCCCGAGTTGGAAGAACTGCGACATGAGAAACGCCGCCGACGTGATGGCCGCGGTCATCAGGAACCCGACCGCCACGGCAGCGGTGAACCCCGGCCGCGTGAACAGGCGCGGCGGCAGCATCGGCTCGCTGGTGCGACGCTCCCACGCCGCGAAGGCGACGATCAGCACCGCACCTGCGATGAGTGATGCATCCACATCCACCGCTCGCCAGCCCTCGTCCGCCGCGCGCACCAAGCCGTACGCGAGCCCGACGGCACCGGTCGCGATCAGCAGCAGTCCGGGGAGGTCGATGCTCGTCCGCGGCCCGCGGCTCTCCTCGAGCTTTACGGTCGACAGCACCGCCGCGGCGGCGCCGATCGGGACGTTCACCCAGAAGATCCAGTGCCAGTTGAGGCCCTGGGTCACTGCCCCGCCGACGAGCGGGCCTGCCGCGATGGCAAGCCCCGCAATGGCGCCCCAGATCCCCAGCACGGCGCCGCGCCGCTCCACCGGGAACGCTCCGGTGAGGATCGTCAGGCTCAGCGGCGTGACGATGGCGGCGCCCAGACCCTGGACGACCCGCGCAGCGATCAGGATTTCAGCGGTGGGAGCCAGCGCACATGCCGCCGATGCCATGACGAACAGGGAGAGACCGGCGACATACACGCGCCGCCGGCCAAGGCGATCACCGAGCGCCGCGGCAGGGATGATCCCCGCAGCGAACGCCAGCAGGTACGCATTGATCACCCATTCGAGCGTGCCAACGCCCCCGCCGACGTCACGGCGGACAGCCGGCAGCGCCGTGGTGACCACGAGCGCATCGAGGGCGACCATGAAGAAGGCCACCGACGTGAGAACGAGGGTCCAACGGGTGCCGCCCCGAGAAAACTGCGATCCCGAAGCGCTCATGTCCGTTCCTCCTGCCGTCGTGGTAGTCTCGACTTGAGAAACATATAGTGCTCGATAGATATAAGTCAAGCAAAGACGTAAGCTGAATCCATGGCCGCCACATCCACCCGTCGCAGTTACGACCAGTACTGCGCCGTCGCCCGGGCGCTGGACGTCGTGGGCGATCGCTGGACGCTGCTGATCGTGCGCGACCTGATGCTCGGGCCCAAGCGCTACAAGGAGCTGCTCGAGGGGCTCCCGGGCATCGGCACAAACCTGCTGGCGGCGCGCCTGCGCGAGCTCGAAGCCGCAGGGGTCGTCGAGCGGGGCGTCCTGCCGCCCCCCGCCGCGTCAGCGGTGTACCAGCTCACCGAGATCGGTGCCGCGCTGCAGCCGGTGCTCATCGCACTGGGGCGGTGGGGCGGGCGCCACTTCCTTCGTGAGCGCCGTCCCGAGGACGTCATGGTGCCGGCGGCCTACTTCGTCGCCATGCGATCGAGCTTCAAGCCCGAGCACGCTGAAGGCGTGCGCGAGCGATACGAGTTCGACATCGGCGACCGAGTGTTCGAGGTGTCGGTCGACGGCGACACCTTCAGCACCGGCGAAGGCAGGACGCAGACCCCGGACGCGCTGTTCACGATGGACGTGGAGACGTTGAACGCGCTCTTGCTCGAGGGGTTGACTGCGAGCGAAGCCCTCGCGGCCGGTCGCGTCGCTGTGTCGGGTGATGCCGAGGCGCTGGAGCGGTTCACGCGCATGTTCGTCATCCGTCCACCGGCGGGCTTGACCGGATGACACGCGTGGCGTGTCGTGCGGCGAGGCTGCGACAGGTCAGGCGCTGACCAGGCGGTACCAGGCGGGCTCGGGCGTGCTCTTCTCGGGTTCGGGGCGTTGCGGGGCGCGAGGGACGACGGGGATCGCCCCGTGGCGCAGCGCGGTGGCGCACGGCTCGCAGAAGATCCGTTCTTCCATCCCGCCCCTGCCGTTGTTCACGAAGAGCCGCTGCAGGTCGTGGGGATGCAGTGGTTCCTGACAGTGCGAGCAGACCATGTTCCATGCTGGCTCGCAGACATGGTCACAAACGCACAAGAATTGGCAAAGAATTGCAAATACTTGTAAAGATCTCGGCCCGTAGGCGAGCTCGGCGGCGGCCGATCAACTGCGCAGACTGAGAAACCGCCCCAGAACCGCGAATCCCGCAAGGCACGCGATCGCCTCGGCCGCTCCGCGCAACGCCGCGTCGTAGCCGTCGTCGGCCACAAGACCCGGAGCGAACACGACGAGGGCCACAGCCAGCGCGCAGATGCCCGCGAACACCCAGGGATGCCCGCGGACCGGGGCCGGAACCACCGGGCCCAGATCGCTGAACACGTCGCCGGCCGCACCCGCCGTCTGCACGCGCACGCGCGACGTCACGACCAGCGGCAGTGACGCGGCCGCGAGCAGCAGGACCGACGCGGAAGCCGCGGCGTATGACGCGGGCACGAGCCATCCGGGGAGCACCGACGCGAACTGCACGACCAATGCGACGAGCGCCGCCATCGTGGCGGCGCCACTGAGCAGCGCGACTGCGCTGCGACGGCGCAGCACGTTCACCTCGCTCCGCGGCAGCGCTGCGCGGCGTCGCAGCCGCACCGCGCGGACCACGGCCAGCACGCCGCTGACGAACGCGACCTGCGGGGCCACCACGAGCACCGCGAACGCCACGGACCGCGGTGCTGACGAGGTGGCGCAGCAAAGGATCGTGTGCCGCGGAACCGTCGCGAACACCGCCAGCATCAGCACGCCGAAAAGGAGGCCTGCGAACGCAAGCGCCGCGAATGCGGTGATCGACACGCGCCGGGCTCCGCTGGTGCCGAGCTCGTCGGCGCACTGCCGGGCGATGTCGGCGGCGGACCCGAACCGCGACAGCGCCCCGGGATCGGAGCGGAGGTGGTCCTCGGTCTCGAGAAGCAGGCGGCGACGACGAGCGGCGGGAACGCCGAGCCGGCGCAGCTCAGCACCAAGCTCACGCGTATAGCCGTCGCTCATCCCAACACCATGTTCACAGCATTCGCGAAGCCGCGCCAGTCCTCGCGACCTGCATTCAGCGCGGCGCCGCCGCGGCGCGTGAGGCGGTATACGCGGCGGCGCCGGCCCGACTCGACCACCCAGCGGCTGCTCAGCAGACCCGACTCCTCCAGGCGATACAGCGCGGGGTAGATGGTGCCCTCGGAGAGCTCGAACGCCCCCTCGCTGCGGCGCCGCAAGCGCTCGACGATGAGATAGCCGTGTGCGGGAGACTCCCCCACCGCCGCCAGCAGCAGGGTGTCCAGGTGGCCCTTCAATACCTCGGATCGCATAGCTTGCGTCGCATAGTAGCGCGCGCCCCGGCGCCCTGTCCAGCGCCCGCCGGCCGCTAGAGTCGGTTCTCTCATCCGTCACGTCACAGGGGGACCACGATGCTCACCGCCGAGGACTCGCTGGCCGTCGTCGACCGATTCAGCGAAGCGTTCGATCGCTGCGACGTCGACGCGATCATGGCACTCATGACCGACGACTGCGTCTTCGAGGGCACCTCACCCGCGCCCGATGGCGAACGCTGCGTGGGACAGGCTGAGGTTCGCGCCTTCTGGGAGCGTTTCTTCGCGGACACGGTGGAGCCGAAGTTCACAGCTGAGGACACGTTCGGGGCCGGCGACCGCGTCACCGTGCGCTGGCGCTTCACCTGGGGTGCAGGTGGCAGCGGCGGCCACGTGCGCGGTGTCGACGTGTTTCGCGTGCGCGACGGCAAGGTCGCCGAGAAGCTCTCGTACGTAAAGGGGTAGCCGGCTCCTCATCCTTGGGGTGGAGAGCGCGATACGACATTTCATCCCGCGGCCCGACGCGAACTCGGCGGGCGCCCCGTAGCGTTGCAGGCATGAACGTGAACTCCAGCGAGGTCGCAGCCTCGACGCACAATCTCGGCAAGCGCTTCGGCGAGCGAAGTGCGCTGCGCGACATCGACCTGGTCGTCCCGCAGGGCGTCGCCTTCGGACTGCTGGGCCCCAACGGCGCCGGCAAGACGACACTCATCCGCTGCCTGCTCGGACTCACACGGCCGACGTCGGGCACGGTGGAGTTGATGGGCCACGCGGTTCCGGGCGAGCGCGCGGCCGCGCTCGCGCGTGTCGGCGCGGTGGTCGAGGAGCCGCGCTTCCACGACCATCTCTCGGGACGCGAAAACCTGCGCATCGTCAGTGCGCTGCTCAGCGATGCCGCCACCGCCCGCATCCCGGAGGTGCTGCACCGCGTCGGGCTCAGCGAGCGTGCCGGCGACCGCGTCGCGTCGTACTCCCTGGGCATGCGGCAGCGGCTCGGCATCGCTCGATGCCTGCTGAACGATCCGCTGCTGCTCATCCTCGACGAGCCGATGAACGGACTCGATCCCGCAGGGATCCAGGAGTTCCGCATCCTCGTCCGCGCGCTGGTCGGCGAGGGCCGCAGCGTGCTGATCTCCTCGCACCTGCTCGACGAGATCGAGAAGACGTGCGACGTCGTGGCGATCATCGATCGCGGCGTGCTCGTGCGTCAGGCGGCTCTCAGCGCCCTGCGCCAGGCGTCGGGAAACCAGGTCCGCGTCATGGTCGGCGACATGGTGCTCGCAAGAGCGGTGCTCGGCCGCATCGCATGGGTGCAGTCCGTCGCGGTCGAGGACTCGGGTGCACTTGTGTGCACGCTGGCGACGGATGCCACCGCCGCCGCGCTCAACCGAACCCTGGTGCAGGCCAAGGTGGACGTGTCGCTCCTCGAGCCCGCAAGTGCGAGTTTGGAGCAGCGCTTCCTCGACCTCACCACACGACTCCAGGAACCATCGAACACGAGCGAGAGCGCACCGCGCCGCGGTGCGCACGAGGAGGTGCGCGCATGAACCGCGTGATTCCGATGATCAATGCAGAGTGGCTGAAGCTGCGCAAGCGCCGCGGTCTCACGTGGCTGTCGTTGTTGCTGATCGCAGGGAGCGTGCTGCTCACCAACGGGATCCTCACGCTGTACCACCTCAGCGACTCGGCCAAGTACGGCCCGGCGGGAGGCGTCGGCGGGTTCAGCAACAGCCAGACGCTCTTCGGCATCGCCGCGGCGCTCGCCGCGATCCTCATCGGCGCCACCGCCGGAGCGCAGGATGTCGAGTCGGGCGTCTTCCGCAGCCTCGCAGCGACTGGGCAATCCCGCGTGCGCCTCGCCCTCGTGCGCATCCCGGGCGGCCTGCTCCAGCTGATTCCGATGCTGCTCCTGGGGTACGGGCTCGAAGTTGCCGCGGTGTTCCTGCTCGCAGGCGGCACCCCGACGCCGAGCGCGACCGATCTGCTGGTCGAGCTTGGCTGGCTGCTCACGCTCGGCGTGCTCAACTTCACCGTCGGGCTCGGTCTTGCGGCGCTGCTGCGGTCGCGAGCGTTCGCTGTCGGCATCCTCGTCGCCTGGGAGCTCGCGGGGTCGCGCGTCATCGACCGCCTGTCGGACTTCGGCAACTGGCGGGTGCTGTCCTCAACGGTCGCCACGGACCGGCTGCTGCCGGGAGCGAGCAACGCCATGACGCTCGGCAGGGAGTGCACGGCGCCCGGCGCGTGCACGCCGGACATCGTCACCGTGTCCATTGCTGCGGCGCTGCTGGTGATCCTCGGCTGGATCGTCGTCTTCACGATCGCGGGTGTGTGGCGCACGGCGACGCAGGAGGCGTGACCCGCGCCCGGGTACGCTTGGGAGCGACCGATGGAGCGCGTGACATGAGCGTGCACTCGGCGGCGGCCGTCCCACTGGAGACGCCGCCGCCCTGGTGGCGTTTCCGCGGCTGGCCGGGGCGGCTGTTCGACGTGGGTGTGGTGCTCGCGCTCCTCGCGCTCGGAGCGGCGATCGTCATCACCTCGACTGCGGTGATCCCCCGCTTCAGCGCGGTGCGCATTCCCACGTACATCGTCCTGATGCTGTCGCTGGCATCGCTGCTGATCCGGCGGCGGTATCCCCTGGTGACGATCGGCATCATCGCCGCGGGCGTGCTCACCGAAGCGATCATCCGGCCGGCGTTCGTCTTCGAACCGCTGGTGATGGTCGCCGTCTACGTCGCCGCGTCGCGCCTGCCCTGGCGCAACGCGCTGGCCATCAGCGGAGGTTTCTTCCTGCTCTTCATCGTCGCCGGCGGGCTTGTCGATGGGTCGGAGTCGCCGTCGAAGACGGTCACCGCGTTAGTCGCGCTCGGCGCCGCGTTCGCGGTCGGTGTGTACGTGTCGACGCGCACCGACTACGTCGACTCGTTGCGGGCGCGCGCCGAGCAGCTGGTGCGCGAACGCGAGCTGCTCTCGGAGCAGGCGGTCGCGGAGGAGCGCGTGCGCATCGCGCGGGAGCTGCACGACGTCGTCGCCCACCACCTGAGCCTCATCACGATTCAGGCCGGCGCGTTGCGGGCGCAGGCGAGTGAGGGATCGCCTGCCGCGCAGACAGCCGAGGTCATCGCAACCACAGGACATCAGGCGATGGATGAGATGCGTCGCATGCTCGGCGTGCTGCGACTCGGCGCATCGGAGGCGGGCGCGGATCACACCCCGCAGCCCGGGCTGCGCGACATCGAACAGCTCGTGAAGCAGACGCGCGCCGCCGGGGTGACGGTCGCGCTCACCGTCGAAGGCGAGGCGCGCCTGCTGCCACCCGGCGTGGAGCTGAGCGCGTACCGCATCGTGCAGGAGGCGCTCACCAATGTGCTGCGCCACGCGGGTCCCGCGCACTGCACCGTCGTCGTCGGATACGGCGTCGACCGACTCGAGCTGCGCATCACCGATGACGGACGCGGATCGAATGCACGTCCGTCCGAGGGCGGGCACGGACTCGTCGGCATGCGCGAACGGGTGGCGCTGTTCGGCGGCGAGCTCTACGCGGGCGGCGTACCCGGCGGCGGCTTCGCCGTGCGCGCCACGCTCCCGGTGCCACGGCCGGACGCCGCGCGATGATCCGGGTCCTCGTCGTCGATGATCAGGAGCTGGTGCGTGCCGGGCTGCGCACGATCCTCGAGTCTGCTGGAGACATCAGCGTCGTCGGCGAGGCGTCAGACGGCGGCGCGGCCATCGACGCAGCCAAACACCTGCGGCCTGACGTCGTGTTGATGGACATCCGCATGCCCAGCATGGACGGCGTGGAGGCGACGCGCCGCATGACCGGGACTCGCGTGGTCATGCTCACGACGTTCGATCACGACGAGTACGTCGTCGAGGCGCTCCGCGCCGGAGCGAGCGGCTTCCTGGTGAAGGACGCGCCTTCCGAGGAGTTGCTGCGCGCTGTGCGCGTCGTGGCTGCGGGGGACGCGCTCCTGTCGCCGTCGGTGACGCGGCGGATGCTCGCGCGTGTCGTCAACGCCGGACCACCGGCCCGCACACCGCCGCCGGGGCTGACCGAGCTGACCGAACGCGAACGCGAGGTGCTCGAGCTGGTGGCGCACGGGAACTCCAACCAGGAGATCGCCGGCCGCCTCCACGTGACCGAGGCGACCGTCAAGACGCACGTGTCCCACCTCCTCGACAAGCTGGGGCTGCGCGATCGCGTGCAGGCCGTCGTGCTGGCCTACGAGAGCGGGCTCGTGACGCCGGGGGACCCTGTGTAACCGTCGGTTGAGGCCACGCGTTACACGTGTTATAGTGGTCATGTACTGTTTACTGATACAGTACAAGGAGGTTACGTATCATGGGTCTCGGAGTAGGCATCTTTTTGGTTGCCGTTGGCGCGATCCTGGCGTTCGCGATCAACGTCAATACCGCAGCGCAGGGGGTTGACCTGCACACGATCGGCTTGATCCTCTTGGCCATCGGCGCCCTTGGGATCCTGCTATCGATGGTCTTCTGGTCGAGCTGGGGCGGTCCGGCAGCCTTCCGCCGCCGGACGACGACGACGAACGTGCCGCCGCCTGGCACGACGACGACGATCGACCAGTACTAAACAGCAGCTCCCCTCCTCAGATGGCGGGCCGGGTCAGTCCCGGCCCGCCGTCGCCAGTGTTCGCACCCGGTTTGCGTACGCTGCGTACGGAGGCGTTTGGGCGCCTGGTGGTCCCCCTGGTCTTCAAAACCAAGGTGGCCGAGCATCTCGGCCAGGCGGGTTCGATTCCCGTCCGCCTCCGCCAGCGAACGCTGATCTCTTGATGCACCCCGACCCGCGCCGGGCCGTCCCGTCAACCGACTCCGTGCTGTCGCATCCGCGGCTGGTCGACGCGCAGCGCCTCCTCGGACGCTCGGCGGTTCGAGGCGCGGTGCACGCCGCGCAGGACCG
>JAFALX010000343.1 GCA_019234035.1 Candidatus Dormiibacterota bacterium
CCCATCACCTCGCACACCATCACGCGGTGATGTGACATCGCAGTCGTGTGCAGCCGGTCGAGCGCCTCTGTGACGACACTCACCGCGCTGTCGAAGCCGATGCAATAGTCGGTGACGCTGAGGTCGTTGTCCATCGTCTTGGGCACACCGACCACCGGTCCACCCTGCGCCGCGAGCCAGCTCGCGACCGACAGCGTATCGTCGCCGCCGATCGCGACCAGCGCGTCGAGGTTGAACCGTTCGAGGTTGCGAAACACCTCCTCGCGACCGCCGTCGCGCTTGACCGGGTTCACGCGCGAGCTGCCGAGGACGGTGCCGCCGAGCGGCAGGATGCCGGAGAACGTCGGGCGGTCCATGGCGATGCCGTCGCCCTCGCCGATGAGGCCGGCCCAGCCGTTGCGGATGCCGATCAGCGAGTGCCCCTCGAGGAGAGCGGAGCGGCCGACGGCGCGGATCGCGGCATTGAGACCAGGGCAGTCACCACCACCGGTGAGGATGCCGATTCGCATGTGGCCTCCCTATTGCTGCGGGAGCAGCGCTACTTGCCCACTCCAGGATCGCCGAGGAACGCCGTCTCCTCGGCGGTTCCGAGGATGACCTGCACGCCGCCCGGAGAGGGCGCTGCGGATGTTCCGGGTGCGACGGGAGCGGGGGTCGGCGTCGTCACCGTGACACCGAAGTATGACGCCAGCCACTGCGCGGTATTGGTGTCCTTGCCGCCGCTGTAGTCGATGACCTGCGTCACCGCCTGACGCGCAACGGTGCCGCCGTCGGTCGTGCCGAAGCCGAGCATTCCCATCGTCGTTGCCCACCGGGCGGATGCGCCGATGCCGCGGCCGCTGGCGTCGTAGAACGTGACCGGTGCATTCTCGGCGAGCGCCTTCGGGTTGGGGAAGACGTTCTGGACGAAGTGCGTCACCGCCTGGTAGCTGCGGTCGTGCGCGTAGAGGTACGCGGCGCCGCAGTCCTGCGGATACCCGCATTCATACAGGAAGTTCGTGTCGTCGAGGCTGACGTGCTCCACCTTCTTCGAGTCGACGTTCTTGACGAGGCTGTACAGCGCCTCCATGTCGCCGATCGACAGGTCGGTGAGAACGTTGTCACCGAGCGAGCTGATCAGGCCGGGCAGGTTGCCGATGCCGCCGACGCTCACCGCCTTCTGCTTGAGCGCAGCGAGGATGAGCTGCTGGCGCCGGCTGCGCGCGAAGTCCGAGCCCTCGCCGTTGTCGCCGTGTCGAGAGCGCGCGAACTCGAGCGCCGTCGTCCCGTCCATATGCTGCGGACCGGCGTTGAAGTGCACGGTCATGTACGCGCAATCGCCCTGGTCGCACTCGCCGTGCGGATATTGCGTGTCGGTGAACGCGGTGGGCACGTTGACGTTGACACCACCGACGGCGTCCACCGCCGCTTTGAACGCGGCGAAGTCGACACCGGCGAAGTGGTCGATGTTCACGCCGAGAACATGCGTCATCGTGGCGTTCCCGACGCTGGCTCCGGCGTTGACCGAGCCCTGCGGAGCGGTGCCCTCGCCGCTCATCCCGTCGGAGTACGCCTGATTGATCCGGCCGTAATCGACCTTGCCGTTGGCCAGCTGGTTGGGCACGTACCAGTCGCGTGGGATCGAGATCTCCGCGACCTGCGGCGGGCCGTTCTGCTGCGGCTGGATCGACACCATCATGATCGAGTCCGAGAGGTACGCGCCGTCGTGGCCGTCGCCACCGTAGCCGTAGATCATGATGTTGATGCGCTGCAGGTTCTGTCTCGCGCGATCTATCGACGATCCGTTGCCACCACTCAGAGCATTGGCGACGGCGCTGAACGGGTTGTCGTGCGATGCGTGGGCCAGCGCGAGCGCGAGACGCACTCCGTACTGCCCGACGCCGATGAGGACAGCGGCCGCCAGAGCGATGGCGACACGCTTCGGCGTGACCCAGGGGGGAAGCATGGAGTACCGCGAACGGCGGCGACGAGTCGTGCTGTATGCCATACGTTGTGTCGCGACTGAGGGAAACAGGCGTACGTGGCGTCTGCGAGCGGCGGCAGAACCTCATGCGCCGATGCGGCGCACCCGGCAAACTCCCTGGTGGAACGTGTGCTGAGACAGAAGGGTTACCGACAGGCGGCTGCTAGCGTAGCGCAGTTGTGCGAGCACAGCAGATTTCCGAACTCACCGGACCCGGCGCCCTGAAGCTGGTCGAGCTGTCCGATCCGGATCCCGGCGGCGGCGTGCTGATCGACGTCGTCTCGGCCGGCGTGAGCTTCCCCGACCTCCTGATGAGCCGCGGCCTCTACCAGACCAAGCCGCCGCGGCCGTTCGTCCCAGGGGTCGAGGTCGCCGGGACGGTGCTGTCCTCGACGAGCCCGGAGTTCGAGCCCGGCGACCCGGTGATGGCGGTGACGATGATCGGCGGCTTCGCCGAGGTCGCAGTCGCGCCACCGGAGTTGACCGTGCCCATTCCGCTCGGGCTCTCGATGGACGCCGCGGGAGGGTTCATCCTCAACTACCACACCGCATACTTCGCGCTCGCGCGCCGCGCGCGGCTGGGCGAGGGCCAGACGCTGCTCGTGCACGGGGCCGCAGGCGGCGTCGGGACCGCAGCGATCCAGGTGGGACGCGGGCTCGGCGCGCGCGTCTTCGGCGTGGCGAGCTCAGCAGCGAAACGCGAGGTGGCGATCGCCGCAGGCGCCGAGGACGCGGTCGACTCCTCGGCAGATTGGAACGCGTGGATCCGCGACCGCACCGACGGCCGCGGCGCGGACGTCATCTTCGACCCGGTGGGGGGCGACCGCTTCGACGCCAGCCTGCGCGCGCTGGCGCCGGAGGGCCGGCTGGTCGTCATCGGGTTCACCGAGGGACGCATCCCGACGCTGCAGGTGAACCGGTTGCTGTTCCGCAACGTCGAGGTCGTCGGCGCCGCGTGGGGCGCATTTCTCGCGGCGGAGCCGCAGTTCTTCGCGACTGCCGAGGCGGAGCTCGAACCGATGATTCAGCAGGGTGCGGTGGCGCCGGTCATCGGTGCGACGCTGCCGCTCGAGCGCGCCGCGGACGCGCTGCGCATGCTGGAGAACCGCGAAGCAACAGGAAAGATCGTCCTAGCGATCTGACCCGCGGCTCATCGTCGTGAGAGCGACGGCTTGCTCGATGCTCGTACAGCAGCGGCAGAACGACGCTCTTCGACCGAGCTGGGCGGCTTCAGTCTCGCAGCAGGTCGCGCGCGATGACGAGCCGCTGGATCTGCTGAGTGCCCTCGTAGATCTGCGTGATCTTGGCGTCGCGCATCATTCGCTCCACCGGGTACTCGTTCACGTAGCCGTAGCCACCGAGGATCTGCACCGCGTCGGTGGCCACGCGCATCGCGGCGTCGCCGGCGAGGAGCTTCGCAAGCGCGGCGGTGTGCGCCACGTCGGGGCTGCCGTCGTCAATCATCTGCGAGGCCATATAGACCATCGCGCGGGCCGCGGCGGTCTGCGCCTCCATGTCGGCGAGCATGAACTGGATGCCCTCGAATTCTGCGATGGGCTTGCCGAACTGGCGCCGCTCCTTCGCATATCCCACCGCGTAATCGAGCGCACCCTGCGCGATGCCCAGCGCCTGCGCGGCAACCCCAGGACGCGAACGGTCGAGCACCTTCATCGCGATCTTGAATCCGTCACCCTCCTCGCCGAGACGGTTCGCGGCGGGCACCACGACCTCGTCGAAGCGCAGCTCGGCGGTGTTGCTGCCGCGGATGCCCATCTTGCCGTGGATGGTGGCGGCGGTGAACCCGCGCGCCTGCTGTGCGTTCTCGATGACGAACGCGCTGATGCCGCGGGCCCGGGCGTTCAAGTCCGTCTTGGCAAAAACAGTGATGACGTCGGCGACGCCGCCCTCGGTGATCCACATCTTGGATCCGGTCAGCACGTATTCGTCACCGTGGCGCTCGGCACGCGTGTCCATCCCGGCGGGGTCGCTGCCCGCACCGGGTTCGGTCAGCGCGTACGCGGCGAGCTTGCGGCCGCTGGCGAGCTCAGGCAGCAAGCGGCTCTTCTGTTCCTCGCTGCCGCCCAGCATGATCGGGTAGCCGCCGAGCGACTGCACCGCCAGGATGATCGCGCTGGTGGCGCAGACCTTCGCCACCTCCTCGACAGCGACGTTGAGCGTGAGCGCGCTGCCCGATAGGCCTCCGTATTCGGGCGGGAACGGCAGTGCGAACAGGTCGTGCCGGCGGAACAGCTCGACGATGTCCCACGGGAACTCGCCCGTGCGATCGATCTCGGCGGCGCGCGGCGCGATCTTGTCGCGCGCGATGTCGCGCACCGTCTGCCGGATCATCAGTTGCTCTTCGTTGAGGCGGAGGTCCATTTGATCCGATCCTACTCGGCGACAGGCGCCTCTGTCGCATCGGAAACCTCGATCGTGCAGCAGACGCAGTGCGGGGCGGCCGCGTGCTCAGTCACCGGTCGGGACCACGTCTGCGCCCTCCATCATCACAACGACAGTGCGCTCGGGCGCACGGGGTCTGTGCTCCACGCCGCGAGGAATCACGGTCGCCTGGTGCGGCCCGAGCTCGATGGCGCCGTCGCGCAGATCGATGATCAGCCGCCCCTCGAGCACGAGGAAGAATTCCTCCTCGTCGGCGTGGGTGTGCCAGTGATACTCGCCGTGCAGCACGCCGAGTCGGACCACCGAGTCGTTGACGCGACACAGCGTCTGGTTCCACCAGAGATGGGTGACCGCGCCGGCGAGGTCGTTGATGTCGATGCGTTCGAGCGGCCCGTACTTGATGTCGAGGTGCGTGTCGTACTCGGTCATGAGTCGACTCGAACGATGGTCGCCTCGCCCTGCGCCATGCCGCTGCAGATGCCGGCTGCGCCGTAGCCGCCACCGCGCCGGCGCAGCTCGTACAGCAGCGTCATGAGGATGCGTGCGCCGCTGGCGCCGATCGGATGTCCGATGGCAACTGCGCCGCCCTTCACGTTGACGATGTCGGGATCGACCTCGAGCATGCGGGTGCTGCTGATCGCCACCGCGGCGAACGCCTCGTTGATCTCGACGAGCGACAGCCGCGACGTGTCGACCTCGCCGCGCGTCTTGCCCATCGCGGCCTCGATGGCGAGCGCGGGAACCGTCGCCAGGTACGGATGCTCCGCCGCCGACTCGCCGTACGTGAGCCAGGCGCCGAGCGGTTGCAGGCCCATCGTCGCGGCACGCGCCGCGCTCATCAGCAGGACTGCGGAGGCACCGTCGTTCATGCCCGGCGCGTTGCCGGCGGTGACCGTGCTGTCTGCGCCGAAGGCGCCGCGCAGCGACGCCAGCTTCTCGAGCGAGGTGTCGGGCCTCGGCTGCTCGTCGGCCGCCACGGCGCTGCCGTTGACCGGCATGGCGACGATCTCGTCGGCAAACCGTCCGGCCTCGAGCGCGTCCTGATACAGCATCTGCGAGCGGTACGCCCACGCATCCTGCTCGGCGCGCGAGACGCTCAGCTCCGCAGCGACGTCACTGCCGTGCACGCCCATGAGCACACCGTCCACGGGGCAGCAGAGTCCGTCGCGCAGCATGCTGTCGACGGCGGTGCGATCACCGAAGCGCGCACCGAAGCGCTGGTCCTCGAGCAGGTACGGCGCACGCAACATGGACTCCATGCCGCCCGCGACGACGACATCGGCCTCGCCCGCCTTGATCAGCAGGGCGCCGAGGTTGACCGCCTTCAGCG
>JAFALX010000345.1 GCA_019234035.1 Candidatus Dormiibacterota bacterium
TTCGTCAGCGGCGCGAGCAGATGCCGCATGAAGAACCCGTCACCCGGATCGTGGCGCGGCGGCACCGGCCGGTCCGGAGCCGGCAGCGTGCCGATCGGCGCCGCACTGATCACGAGCAGACGGCACACGCCGGTGCTCTTTTCTGCCGAGACGATGGCGCGTGTGCCGGCTGATGCGATGCCGATGTCCGCAACCGAGCGTGGTCCGAGGGTGGATATCACGACATCCGCGCCCGCGACGGCATCGCGCAGTGCCTCGCTGTCGTCCGCGTGCATGAGATCGGCCTGAACGGCGCGCGCACCCGGGATGACACGCGACGGGTCGCGAACGACGGCGGTGACTGAGTGCCCGGCAGCAAGTGCCTGCGCCACGAGCTGGCTGCCGATCCCGCCCGTGGCTCCGAAGATTGTGAGTTTCATGCTCACAGGACGAGACGGCGTGTTCCGATGTGACTTAGGTGCGTGGGCTACCGGCGCTGGACGCCGTACGGCTCACGGTGGTGCCGGACCCCTCGCGGGCCGAACTCAGCGGATGCGCGAGGCGGCCATCCGCGATACGAACATCGCGCACACCATGTGAGGCTGCACGCGAGGCGGCGTGCAGCTTCGGCCGCACCCGGCCGCTCAGGCCCAGCGCATCCATGTCGTCGAGCGTGACCGTGGTGACAAGCGTGGCTTCGTCGCCGGGATCGCGGAGGATCCCCGCAGTGTCGGCGAAGATGAACAGCGCATCGGCGTGCAGCGCGATCGCGACCTCCGCGGCTAAGCGGTCACCGTCGACGTTGATCGCGGTGCCGTCCTCCGCCGCGATCGGCGGTGTGAGCACCGGTGTGTAGCCACGCTCGAGCAGCACACCCAACAGTGATATGTCGACGTGCTCGATGCCACCGACGAAGTTGTCGTGCAGCACACGCGCGCGGCCGTTCTCGACGACTCGCAGGTCGGCGCGACGGCGGCCCTGCACGATGCCGCCGTCGAGCCCGCTGAGGCCGGCTGCATTCACGCCGAGCTGACGCAGCCGCTCCACGATCCGCTTGTTCGCCAGCCCCGCGTACGCCATGAGGAAGTGGTCCATCGTCGTTCTGTCGGTGAAGCGCGTCACGTCGCCTCGGCCGGACTCCACCATGCGCGGCGGGTAACCCAGCGCGGTGGACAGCTCGTTGAGGTCGCGGCTGGCGCCGTGCACCAGCAGCACCCGCTCCCCGCGAGGCACGGTTTCTGCCACATCGTGCAACAACGGCTCGGGGTCGCGGACGCTGCCGCCGATCTTCAGGACGAGCAGGCTCACAGCGGATAGAGCCCCGAGAACTCGAGCCCGATCCGTTCGTCAAATCCGCAGCGCACGTTCAGCGCCTGCACCGCCTGACCGGCCGCGCCCTTCACCAGGTTGTCCAACGCGGCCGTCACGACGAGACGCCGCGAGTGCGCGTCGCGCTCGAATCCGACATCGCAGAAGTTGGTGCCGCTCAGCACCTTGGGGTTGGGCGAGCGGTGCAGCCCTGCGCTCGACTTCACGATGCGCACGAAGGGCTCCGACGCATATCGCGCGCGGTAGATGCGCCAAATGTCGCGGTCGGCAAGGTCGTCGCCGAGGAACACGTGCGCCGTCACCAGCACGCCGCGCACCGCCTCGATCGACGTCGCCGAGAACGCGACGGTGGCCGCGTCGACGCCGAGCTCCTGCGCGATCTCCGCCGTGTGCCGGTGGCCGGTCGGCGCGTACGACCGCACCTCGCCGCTGCGATGCGCGTGGTGCGTCGATGGCCCGGCCTCGGCGCCTGCCGCCGACGATCCGACGAGGGCATCGATGACGAGCGGCTGCGCCGCGTCGATCACGCCGGCCTCCGCCAGCGGCCGCAGCGCCAGGATCGACGTGGTCGCGAGACAGCCTCCGGTTGCGATCAGCGACGCGGTGCGAATGCAGTCGCGGTGCAGCTCGGCGAGTCCATAGACGGCGTCGCGCAGCAGCTCCGGACGCGGGTGCTCCCAGCCGTACCACCGCGGATATGCCGCCGCATCGCGCAGCCGGAAGTCGGCGCCCATGTCGATGATCACCGGCGCCAGCGCGCGCAGCCGGTCGATCTCACCACTGGACTCGCCGTGGCGCAGCGCCGAGAAGACGACGTCCGCCTCGCGAAGGTCTGCACGTTTCACGAAGGTCAGGTCACTGCGCCCGCGCAGCGGCGGATGCACGGAGTCGACGCGCTTGCCCACGAGGCGCTCGGACGTCACCTGCGCCACCTCGACCTCGGGATGGCCGGTGAGGATTCGCAGGAGCTCACCTCCCGCGTAGCCGGCCGCGCCGGCGATGACCGCCCGCATCAGAACGCGCTCAGCGCGGCCTCCAGCACGCGCACCCCGAGGTCGAACTCGTCCAGGTCGATGTGCTCGTCCGGTGTGTGGTCGAGGTGTGAGTCGCCCGGGCCGTATGCCAGTGCCGGGCAGCCCCAGGCCGGAGCCAGATGGTTCAGGTCGGACGTGCCGGTCTTCAGCTTGAAGCGCGGCGCACCGCCGCAGGCGCGCACCGCCTGGACGAACGCACGCGCCAGCGGGCTCGAGCGATCGGTGCGGACCGCCTCGTCGGCGTAGAGCACCTCCACTTCCCCCTCCCCGGCGAGCGACGCGACGGTGTCCCACACCTCCATCGCGGCGTATCCCGGCGGGATGCGCAGGCCGAGCTCGACGACGGCGCGTTCCTCGAGCCCGTCACTGCCGGCGTCGAAGCGCAGCACGCGCACATCGACTCGCTGGAAGATGCTTGGGCCGCCACCGCGAGCCTCGGCGTGGTCCTGCACGCGGCGCACGAATCCAACGGCGCGGTCGCCCGCACTCGGCTCCTGCCCCGCGCCGTGCGCTGCAGGCTGGGTTCGGGTCCAGCGCACGCGGACGCTGCCCTTGTAGCCGATGGTGATGCCCTGCCACCCGCTCGGTTCCAGGATCACGAGCCCGTCCGGCGCCGGCATCGTCGCGAGGAGGTGGCGCGCGCCGCGCGAGCTCGCCTCCTCCTCGACGGCTCCGATGACCACCCAGCGCCGGCCTGCGTCTCGCGGCATCGCCGACACCGCGGTGAACGCAGCCGCGAGCGGACCCTTGGCGTCGACGGCGCCGCGCCCGTAGATGGTGCGGCCGTCATGGCGGCGCGGGACGGTCCCGGGAGCGGTGTCCATGTGGCCGACGAACGCGACCGTGGTGTCGCCGGTGCCCCATCCCGCGTGCAGGTTGCCCGCTGCGTCGACATGCACGTCGAACCCGAAAGCCTCGAGCCGGGACGTGAGAAACGTCGCCAGACCGGCCTCCTGACCGCTCGGGCTGGCGAT
>JAFALX010000279.1 GCA_019234035.1 Candidatus Dormiibacterota bacterium
GCAGCAGCTGCCGCCAGACGCACCGATTGCCCTCAGAGCGTCAGCGAAAGGCGATCTGCGCCAAAGCGAGGGGATGAGGGAGTCGGCGCGTGGGGAGCTCGCCCGCCAGGAGGCTCGGTGGGACGATGCTGTCACTGCATACACAAATGCCCAGGAGCAGTTCAATCAAGCAGCCGCGGAGTATGCGAGCGCCGGCCTCGCACCACTGGAGGGGCAGCGGGAGCAGATTCTCAACCAGTCTGCGATGTTGACCATGACGATCCGCCAGATCGAAGAGCAGCGAGATCGCGAACAGGGATTCCTCGAGACGATCCGCAACTTGGAACGGGATGTCGCCAGGCGCGACCGGGACTATGCGGGGCTTGTTGACACGATCGGCAGGCATGGCGTACAGGTGACCAACTTCAATGAGGCGAGAGCCGAGGTTGAGCAAAACATCCAAATCGTCCAGCGGATCGAGAACGAGGCCCGTCAGCAGTTGCAGCAGCTGGTCGACGCCATTGCCGCTACCAGGGTCGATCCCAGCACGAACGAGCCCCTGAGCGAGGAAACGCGGAACGCGCTGGACGAGCTGAACCAGAAGACGCGACAGGCAGTGGAGGAGCCGTCGCACGGTTCCAGCTTCCTCAGGCGAGTCGGCACGATCACAAACCAGCTCGCCGATATCGTCAAGGCTGCGAGCATCGTCGCCGGGCCGATTCCAGCCATCGTCGGGACGCTCATGTCTTTGGTCGGAGGTCAGATGGCAAAGTGAGCCGGTCTACGCGGCCACGTCGCCATCCCAGTTTTCAGCGTCACGAAAGGAGAAATGGGCGCGCCGCGCGATGATGACGTGATCGAGCACGCTCACCCCAAGCATCTCGCCGGCAGCGCGGAGCTGTGCGGTCACCAAGCGATCGGCGCGGCTGGGTGAGGGGTCACCGCTCGGATGGTTGTGGCCGAGAATGACTGAAACAGCTCCGTAGCGCAGGGCTGTGCCGAAGACGTCGCGTGGTTGCAGGCGCGACGCGTTGACGCTGCCCACCGCCACGCTCTCGATGGCGATCGGGCGCTGTCGCGCGTCGAGCAGGATCGCCACCACCTCCTCGGCGCGTCGAGCACGCAGCCGTTCGAGCAGCAGCACCGCGTCGCGCGGGGAGGCGATGGCCGGGCGCTCGTCGGGCTGCCAGCGCTCGGCCAGCTCCCACACCGCCTCGAGCCGTGCCGCGCGCTCCGGGCTGAGCCCATGCTCGCGAACCAAGCCTGCGTGCCCGAGGGCGCGCCGCTGCCACGCCGGCACGCGCGACAGACGATGGCCGACCTCGCGCTCCACAGCGGTGGGCTTGCCACCGCCGAGGACACGCGCGATCAGGTCTGCTTCGCTCAGCGCTCCCACGTCACCGTTCGCGTCCACCGTTGACCGATGGTCGCGTGGCCGGCGGAACAGCGCAGGGACAGTCGCTCAGACGGGGACGACACGGTCCGCGTCGCGGACGGGCAGCCCGGCCTGGAAGAACCGCACGACGCGCGCGACATAGGCGGGACGGTCGGCGAAGTACGCGCCGACGTGCCCGACGCCAGGGAGACGCCACAGCTCCTTCGGCTCGCCCGCCGCCTCGTACAGCAGCTCCGCGTGGTGAATCGGCACCAGCGCGTCGTCCTCGCCGTGGATCAGAAGCAGCGGTCGCGGCGCGATACGGCCCACTGCGAGCACCGGACGGAAGTCGGTCAGCCGCGCCCCGGTGCGCCGTGCGAGGAGCGCGATGACCGGGGTCATCACCACCGCGGCCGGTACCTTGAACGCGCTGCGGACGCGTTCACCCACCAGCGCCTGCGGGTCGGCGAAGGCACTGTCGGTGCACACGGCGGCGATGCGCGCGTCGTCCGCGCCGACGCTGATCGAGACGGCGCCGCCCATCGAGTACCCCAGGAGCCCGATCGGCACCGGCCCCAGACGTGCGGCGAGCGCGTCGATCGCTGCCTCGAGGTCCTGGCGCTCGTACACGCCGAGCGTGTGGGCCGCCTCGCCGCTGCCGGGCGTGCCGCGCCAGCCGTGCACGACCACGTGGAACCCCTCCCGCTGCAGTGCGACTGCGATGCCGAGCACCTCCCCCGGGTGGCGGCGGTAGCCGGAGCTCACGACGATCGCCGCCGGGCGCGTCCCAGGCAGATACCACGCCGCCAGGGAGACGCCGTCCGCCGTCCGCAGGTCGAGCGCCTCGTGCTCGACGCCGAAGTCCGACGGCGTGGCCAGGCGCGGGTCCGGGGCGCGGCGGCCGAAGGCGCCGCGATACACCAGCGCGCACGCCGCCGCCCAGGCCAGTGCCAGCACCGAGGCGGATCCAGCGACGGTCCGGC
>JAFALX010000402.1 GCA_019234035.1 Candidatus Dormiibacterota bacterium
TACCTCTTTCCGTGGTGTGCGGGCATGTCAGCCTCCGTGTGGTGCGAGCGGGCGCGCCACGCGCCCTCCCACTGTGCGAATCAGTTGACGGTCACTCCCATGGAGCGCGCCGTCCCTTCGATGACGCGCATCGCCTGCTCGAGGTCGTGCGCGTTGAGGTCCTCCATCTTCGTCCGCGCGATCTCGCGGACCTGGTCGCGCGTCACCGAGCCCACCTTGGCGCGGTTCGGCGTGGCCGATCCCTTCTCCACGCCGGCCGCCTTCTTGAGCAGATCGCCCGCGGGCGGCGTCTTGGTGATGAACGTGAACGTGCGGTCCTCGAACACCGTGATCTCGGCGGGGATGATGCTGCCCGCCTGCGCCTGCGTGCGCTCGTTGTACGCCTTGCAGAACTCCATGATGTTGATGCCGTGGGGGCCGAGGGCTGTGCCGACCGGCGGCGCCGGGGTCGCCTTGCCCGCCTGTATCTGCAGACGGATGACCGTCTTGACCTTCTTCTTTCCCATGCCTAGCGCAGTCTCTCCACCTGCAGCAGGTCCAGCTCGACCGGCGTCTCGCGGCCGAACATGTTGACCAGCACCTTGAGCTTGCCCTTCTCCACGTTGAGGTCGGTCACCTTGCCGTGGAAGTCGGTGAACGGCCCGTCGATGACGCGCACGTTCTCGCCCACCTCGTATTCCACCGAGACCTTGGTCTCCGGCTGCGCCTTGACCTGCTTCTGAATGCTGCGGATCTCGGATTCCTGCAGCGGCACGGGCTTGTTTCCAGAGCCGACGAACGAGGTGACGCCCGGCGTGTTGCGCACGACGTACCAGGCCTCGTCGTCCATGATCATGTTGACCAGGATGTAGCCGGGGAAGATGCGCTTGCTGACCTTGCGCCGCTGCCCGTCCTTGATCTCCATCACCTCTTCGGTGGGGACGAGCACGTCGAAGATCTTGTCGTGCATGTCCATCGACTCAACCCGCTTCAGCAGGTTGTTGCGCACTTTGTCCTCGTGACCCGAGTACGCGTGCACGACGTACCACTGGGCGCTTGCGGCGGCTACGTTGGCCATGGCAGTTCCTATGTTTCTCTCATTCCCAATTTATGGAATCGGTGTTGCGTGTGGAGGTGTCGTCGTGGAGCCGGGCGCCGGCGTTGCCGTGGGCGAGGATGAGGTGCTGGTGTACACCTGCCGGACGCCGAGGCTGAGCAGGTAGTCGGCGCCGCCGATCAGCACTCCGAACAGGACCACGGTCGCGATCACGATGCCGGTCATGCGCAACAGCTCGTCGCGGGCGGGCCACACCACCTTGCGCAGCTCGTCCCAGACGCCCTGAAAGTACGCAACCATCCCGGCGCGATCGGTGCTGCGCGGCGGCACAAGCTGCGGTCGCGGCTTCGGTGCCGGATTCGATCTCGCGGCGGGCCGGACTGCTTTCGCCACGGGTTTCCGACTGACCTCCTTGATTGCTCGGGTGTGTTCTCCGCACCGGGTGCGGTTGAGGGTGGCAGGGGCGGCACGGCTCGAACGCGCGACCCTCGGTTTTGGAGACCGATGCTCTACCAGCTGAGCTACGCCCCTCCGCTACTTTGTCTCTCGGTGCAGCGTATGACAGCGGCACCACCGGCAGAACTTGCGCAGCTCCAGGCGATCCGGGTCGTTGCGCTTGTTCTTGACCGTCGTGTAGTTGCGTCGTTTGCAGTCAGGGCACTGCAAGGTGATGATGGACGAGCCACCCTTGGCCGTCGCCACGTGCTATCGCCTCACAAAAAAGACCTAGCGGCGCTAGGTCAAGAGGCAGTTTACCACAGGCCCTGGAGCGGCAAACCGCGGGCGCAGCACCGTCACAGGGCATGGCGCACGGCCGGGCCAGGCGGGCGTCTGTGCGGCACGACCGATGACGCAGCGCAAGCACCGACGTATGCTCGGTGCAACAGTCGAGAACGGATGAGCGCAATGGACGACGCCGGCACCCAGTCAGAGGACGGCGACACCCCTGCCCCGGCACCCGCGACGAGCGGAGCGACCAGGGTACAGAGCGTCACCTGCGGCCGCTGCGGCTGGCCCAGCGCGTGCGTCGCCCAGGACGGTCTGCGGCTCCTGACCTTCATGTGCCACTGGTGCGGCAGGACGACCGTCGGAGTGGTCGATCCCACCATCAGGCGGACCGTCATCTTCTGAGCTGCCGGGCTCAGGTCTGGGCAAGCGCTCACACCAAACGGTACAGCTCCGCTATCATCGCGCAGCTTCCACCGTGGTCTCGGACCAAGGGCGCGTGAGACGCGCCCAGACGACCGCTCACCACCACCCCCCGCTGCCGCGTTCAGCAGATGCGCGGTAGCGGGTCTCCCTGCAGCATGTCGACGACGCGCGTGCCTCCGAACACGGTCTCGATGAAGACCATGCCCTCGGGCTCCGGCAGCACCGTGCCGATGATGGCGGCCTCCGCGCCCTCCGGCCGAGACCGCATCACCTGCAGGGCGCGTTCGGCGTCGCCCTCCGCGACGATGGCGACCAGCTTGCCCTCGTTGGCGATGTAGAGCGCCTCGATGCCGAGGATCTCGGCCACGCCCCGGACGACATCATGGATGGGGAGGGAGTCCTCGTTCATGGAGATGGCAACACCCGCGCCCTGCGCGATCTCGTTGAGCACGGTGGCCACGCCGCCGCGGGTGGCGTCACGCATGAAATGGACGTCGATGTCCTCGTCGAACAGCGCCTTGGTCAGACCATGCAGCGGCATGGTGTCGCTGCGCAACGACTCCGCCTCGAGGTCGACGTCGCCGCGGGCCAGCATGACGGTGGCGCCGTGGTCACCGAGCGCGCCGCTGACCAGCACCACGTCACCGGCGCGGACGCGCGCCATGGCACTGCGCTGGGGCAGCTCCACGATGCCGACACCGGTCGTCGTGATGAACAGCTTGTCGGCCTTGCCACGCGGCACCACCTTGGTGTCGCCCGTGACGACGCTCACGCCCGCGCGGTCGGCCGCGGCGCGAAGCGATACCACCACCTTCCGCAGCAGCTCGACGTCGAGCCCCTCCTCGAGAATGAACGCCGCAGCGATGCCCACCGGGGTGGCGCCGCCCACCGCCAGGTCGTTCACGGTGCCGTTGATGGCGAGCTCGCCGATGTCACCACCGGGGAAGAACAGCGGGCTGACGACGAAGGAGTCCGTGGTCACCGCGAGCCCGAGGTTGTCGACTCCGGGGATCGGCAGCACGGCCTGATCGCCCAGCTGGTCGAGCACCGGGTTGCTGAGCACGTCCGCGAACAGGGCGGTGATCAACGTGTGGCTCGATTTCCCGCCGGCGCCGTGGCTCATGGTGATCGCGTCATCGCGCATGCGCGGCTTGCGCTTGCGCATCTCCTCAATGCGCTCGAGCACGCGCTGCTCCGGGTCGGCGATGCGCGCAGCCGCCGCCCTGATGGCGGCGCCGCTTCCCGCGACTGGGACCTCCGGCGGCGGACTCTCGGACGTGACGTCCGTGTCCGTCATCCGGCCTTCACCTCGATGGGTTTCAGCTCCTTGACGGCACCGTTGCCGTTGCCGTTGCCGTTGGCGCCCATCGCCCGCTCGCGCTCGCGCGCACGCGAGTAGCGGCCGAAGTTGTAGTACGCGGCGCATGCGCCCTCGGACGACACCATGCACGTGCCGATCGGCGTCTCCGGGGTGCACGCGGTGCCGAACACCTTGCACTCCCAGGGCTTGAGCACGCCCTTGAGCACCTCGCCGCACTGACACGCCTTGGGATCGGCGACGCGAACACCCGGGACGGTGAACATCTTCTCGGCGTTCCACTCGTCGAACTCCTCGCGCAGCTCCAGTCCGCTCTGGCTGATGAAGCCGAGGCCGCGCCACTCGAATTGTGTGCGCAGCTGGAAGACGCGGCCGAGCACGTCGAGGGCCTTGGGGTTGCCCTCGTCGTGCACCACGCGCGTGTACTGGTTCTCCACCTCGCAGCGTCCCTGCAGGATCTGCTGGATGACCATGTGGACGCCCTGCAGGATGTCGAGCGGCTCGAAGCCCACCACCACAACGGGCTTGTTGTACGTCCGCGTCACGAACTCGTAGGGGCGGATGCCGACGACGGTGGACACGTGGCCTGGCCCGAGGAAGCCGTCGAGCTGCAGGTCCGGTGAATCCAGGATCGCCTTCATCGGCGGAATGATGTTGACGTGGTTGCAGAAGACGAAGAGGTTGCGCAGGTTCTCGGCCTTGGCGCGCAGCAGCGTCAGCGCCGTCGAGGGGGCCGTCGTCTCGAAGCCGATGGCGTAGAAGACAACCTTTTTGTCAGGGTTGTCACGAGCGATCTTGAGCGCGTCAAGCGGCGAGTACACCATGCGCACGTCGGCCCCTGCGGCCTTGGCGTCGAGCAGGCTGCCGTCGCTGCCGGGGACGCGCATGAGGTCGCCGAAGCAGGTGAAGATCACCTCGGGCCGCTTGGCCAGTGCGATGCCGTCGTCGAGCCGGCCCATGGGGATGACGCATACCGGGCAGCCCGGCCCGTGCACCAGCTCGACGTTGCTCGGCAACAGGTCCTCGATGCCGTACTTGAAGATGGTGTGCGTGTGCCCGCCGCACACCTCCATGATCTTCCAGTGCTTGTCGCCGGCCTCGCCGGCGATGCGCTGGCTCAGCGCTCGCGCAATGTCGGCGTCGCGGAACTCGTCGGCAAACTTCATGCCGGGGACCCTCCATTGCTCTGACGGTAGTTGGCCCCCACCAGCTCCTCCTCCATCGCTTCCGATTCGCGGATCTGCTGCAGCTCGTCGGTGTACGCCGGCCCCATCTCCTCGAGGATGCGCAGCGTCTCGGCGGCCTCCTGCTCGCTGACGCGGCTGAGCGCGAAGCCGACGTGCACGAGCACGTACTCGCCGGGCTCGGTGGCGTCCTCGCCGACGAGCAGCGAGGTGTTGATGCGCCGGGTCACGCCGCCGAGCTCCACCTTGCCGTACTGGCGGTCATCGTCGACGTAGTCCACGAGGCGCGCCGGAATCGCTAGGCACATATCGTCTCCTCCGCGAGCGCCCGCTGCACCAGCTCGAGGAGCAGGTGGTAGAGCGTCATCTGCACTTCCTGAATTCGATGAACACTACTTGACCGAACGACGAAACAATGGTCGACGGATGTCTCGCGGGCGATCCTGCCTCCGTCGTAGCCGCACGTGGCGATCGTGCGCAACCCGCGGCGGTGCGCCTCGCGCAGACCCCGGATGAGGTTCTCGGAGTTGCCGCTCGTGGACACCGCCACCACGACGTCGCCGGCCCGCCCGAAGGCGATGATCTGGCGCAGGAACACATCGTCGAAGCTGACGTCGTTGGCGACGCCGGTGACCACGGCGACATCGTTGGTGAGGCAGAGCGCCGGCAACGGTTGCCCCGAGTAGGGCGACATGAGCTCCGCGACGATGTCGGCGGCGGACGTGGCGCTGCCGCCGTTGCCGATCGCGAGGAGCCTTCCACCGCCGCGGAACGAGTCGGCGACCTCGCCTGCGGTGGTGATGAGCTCCTCGCCGTGCTCGGTGAACGCCTGGGTGCGCAGACGGTTGCTCTCAGCGGACTTCAGCAGTGGCGCCTCGGCGAGCTCGCGGAGCACACGCGGGTCGACGACCGGCTGCGGGCTCAGCATCGGGTACAGCAGCTGCGAGAACGCGTCGCGACCGGTGTCACTCACAGGCCGAGCTCGATTCCGGTTGCCTCGCTGACGCGCTGCAGGGCGACGCCGCCGTGGCACAGCAGGATGTCACCCGGCGCGACGCCGTCGATGAGGTCGACGCCGATCTCTGCGGGCTCGCCCTCGATGCTGCCGCTCGCGATCATGCCGCTCTCATCGACGCGCTCGACCACCATGCGCAGCAGCTGGTCGGAGCATGTGATGCACACATGCGGGGGGTCTCCCCCCGCAAACCCCCCGTTCGACATCGGATTCTGTTCGGTCATCCAACACCTTCCTGCGGCTGAGAGGAGCTTGCCGCTGCCGCGGCAATGCCGCGGTGGTTGAGCACGATGTGGGCCAGCTCCCACAGCATGTGGTACGTCGCCAGATGCAGCTCGTGGGCCATCAGAAGATCCGGGTCGTGGGCATGGAAGTGGTGATCCGCGATGTCCGGCGGAAGGCTGTCCGGTCCCGAGGTGAGGGCCACGGTCAGCATGCCCCGGCTCCTGGCCTCGCGCACGGCACGAAGCACCGATTCCTGCAATGGCTCGTGCGCAAAGGCCAGCGCGATGTCACCGCTGCGGCCGAGCACGCGCAGCTGGTGGGCGTACACGTCGACCGCGGCCTCCGTGTACATGATGCCGGTGACGGTCGCGATGTCGTTGCTGAGCGAGATGGCCGGCAGGGCCCGGCAGCCGGGCAGGACGGGGTGGACGAACTCGACCGAGTTGTGCTGGGCGTCTGTGGCGTGGGGCCCGTCACCGAAGACCAGCAGCGTCGCCCCGGCGAAGAAGCGGTCGGCCATGGCGGCGGCGCAGGCGGCGATCCC
>JAFALX010000175.1 GCA_019234035.1 Candidatus Dormiibacterota bacterium
TCGATGACGCCATCGCGGCAGCGAACTCCACGCAGTACGGTCTCAGCCTGAGCGTGTACACCAACGACCTGCGCGCCGCCTTCCGCGCCATCCACGAGCTGCACTCGGGCATCGTCTACGTCAACGCGCCCACCATCGGCGCCGAGATCCAGCTGCCCTTCGGTGGCACTCGCAACACCGGCAACGGCCATCGCGAGGCGGGCGGCCACGTGCTCGACGAGTTCAGCGAGTGGAAGTCCATCTACATCGACCACAGCGGCCGCCTGCAACGCGCGCAGATCGACACGTACACGGAATGAACGCAACAGGCGTGCGCTCGCATATGGTTGCGGGCCAATGACACCCGCAGCCGCGGCGTCGTCGCTCGAGCTCGAGGAGCGCTTGCTCACGCACGAGGGCGGACAGATCCGCTACCTGATCGGCGGCACCGGGCCGGCCATGCTGCTCTGCCACGGGTTCATCGGATCGGCCGAGAACTTCGACGACTGGCTCCCGGCGCTCGTCACCCGGCGCACCGTCATCGCTCCGGACCTGCCCGGCTTCGGCAAATCGGCCCCCCTCCGCGGCCGCCACACGGCTGCGGCGCTGGCGCGCGCGGCGGTGGCCGCCGCCGATCACGCCGGCGCCGTGGAGTACGACGTCGCCGGGCTCTGCCTGGGATCGAGTGTCGCCATGGCGGTGCAGCGTCTGCGGCCCGCCTCCGCCCGGCGTGTCGTGCTGCACACGCCGCTGCTGCACCCTGGGCTCGTCCGCCGCCACTTCCACGTCCAGGTGGGCGTGATGACCGCGCCCGGCGTCTGGCCCGCGATCGTGTGGCTGGGCCGGCAGCGCATCGTCAGCGACCTGTACAAGCGTGTCGTCGTCGAGGGCCCCGACGTGGACCCCGTGGCGGCGCAGGTGAACTTCGAGAACCAGATGCGCGCGGATATGCGGGCCAGCCGCGAATGGCTGCGCGACGGCCTCGGCTGCGACGAGCTCGCGCTGGTGCGCACCGGCGGCCGCCGCACGCTGATCCTCATGGCGCGCGATGACCGGGTGCTGGACGTGCCCCGGATCGTGCGGACGCTCGGGCGCGAGCGACACGTCGAACTGGCGGTCATCGACGGCGGCGGTCACGCCTGGACCGACGCGATGCGGGCGGTGCAATCCACCAGCATCGCGTCGTTCCTCGACGATCAGCCGCTGACGACCGAGGACACCGAGGCCGCCTGAGGCGACCCCCCAGTCACAAGGTCGCCTGGAAGCGCTGCGGCCCGCTCAGTTGCGGCTGAACAGCGCGCGTGCCACGAGGGAGAGGTTCGCCGGGCGCTCGGCCATGCGGCGCATCAGGTAGCCGTACCACTGCGTGCCGTACGGAACGTAGACGCGCACACGCTCGCCGGAGCCGGCGAGGCGCCGCTGCTCGTCGGGCCGGATCCCGTACAGCATCTGGAACTCGTGGGGGTTGCCGTCGGAGACGGCGGGCAGGACCTGCCGCGCGGCGCTGATGAGCATCGCGTCATGCGTCGCCACCATCGGATACGCGCCGCCCCGCGCGAGGATCTCGAGACAGCGGAGGTACGCGGAGCGCACCTCGCCGCGCGTCTGCCACGCGACGTTGGGCGGCTCCTGGTACGCGCCCTTGCACAGCCGGATTCGAGAGCCGGGGTGGGCCAGCGCCTCGCAGTCTTCGGGTGATCGGTGCAGCGACGCCTGCAGCACCGCGCCGGTGTCCGGGTAGTCGGCGCGCAGCCGCCGCACGATCCGAAGGGTGGAGTCGGTGGTGGTGTGATCCTCCATGTCCACGGTGACGTCGATGCCCGCACCGCGAGCGGCCTCGCAGACGGCCGCCGCGTAGTCGAACGCCATCGACTCGTCGAGCGCCTGGCCCAGCGCCGAGAGCTTGAAGGCCACCTCGGCGACGTCGCTCAGGCCCTCGTCGGCGATGCGCACGATGAGCGCTCGGTAGGCGTCGACCGCCGCGCGAGCAGCCGCCGTGTCGTGCGTGTCCTCGCCGAGGTGCACCAGCGAGCTCTGCAGCCCGCGCGCCCGCAGCTCGCGCGCCGCCGCGACGCAGCTCTCGACGTCCTCGCCGGGAACGAACCGCCGGACCAGCTCCCGCGTCAGCGGAGCGCGGGTGATCGCCTGTTTGATGACCGACCGCCTGGATGCCCACAGGATCACGTGCCGCAGGACCGGCGCCGGATCGAGCCCCGCCAATCCCCCCGTCCGGCTGTGCGAGTCCCAGGCATCGCGGGGGGCGCCCATGAAGACCACGGTAAGCGACGACGACGCCCGGTGTGCATGGAGTGACGGCTTCGATGTCCCGGTTGCGCGGTAGCCTGCGTTCGTGGCCAGGCAGTGGGTATCCGCCGACCGGCTGCCGCCTGCTCTGCGTGTGCGCCCGTTCCGCTGGTACTGGGCGGCGCAGTGGCCGACGCTGCTCGGGACCTGGATGCAGGTCGTGGCTCTCGGCTTCCTCGTCTACGCCCGAACCGGCAGCACCACCGCCGTGGCCGTGGTCGCGGCGGCCGACGGGCTGCCCGCCGTGGTTCTGTCTCTCGCCGGCGGTGTCCTCGCCGACCGCCTCCCGCGCCGCCGCATCCTGCTGGTTACCCAGTCGGTCCTGGGCCTGAGCGCTGGGACGCTCGCCGTGCTCGCGGCGACGGGCAACGCGTCTTTCGCCGCCATCCTCGTCGTGGCCGTGATCTTCGGCGCCACCGACGCCGTCGACCTGCCGACGCGTCAGGCACTGGTGGCCGATCTCGTGGAGCGCGACCTCGTGGTCAACGCCGTGGCGCTCGGGTCCGCGGCGATGAGCGCAACCCGCATCGTCGGACCGTCGATCGCGGGCCTGCTGATCGGGACCGTCGGACCGGCCGCGTGCTTCGGCGCGCTGGCGCTCGCGTATCTCGCTCCGATCGCAGTGCTGCTGACGGTGATCCCCGAGGTGCGCCCCGAACCACGCGACGCGGGCAGCCGGGCATGGCATGAGCTGCTCGACGGCGTGCGCCAGATCAAGCTCGATCCGCTCGTTCGCGGCGTGGTGATCGCCTGCGCGGCGCTCGCGTTCCTCGGCGTCTCCTACATGCCGTTTCTGCCGGTATTGGCTAAAAGCCAGCTCCACTCCGGACCGCAGGTGCTCGGTCTTCTCTACAGCGTCGGCGGGATCGGCGGCCTTGTCGGCGGCATCGCGATCGCCACGCTCGGCCGCGGTGCCGGCCGGCTGCAGCTGCTTGTTGTCGGCGCGCTGGTCTACGCGGCGAGCCTGTTCGTGGTTGCACACTCCGCGGTGCTGGCGGCAACGCTGCCCGCTCTCGTCGGCATCAGCTTTGCGTTCATCGCACTGAACACGTCGATGACCACACTGCTGCAGACCGACACCGATCCGCGGCTGCGCGGCCGGCTGCTCGGAATCTACGCCACGATCTTCGCGGGCCTGCAACCACTGGGAACGATGACGTACGGCTTCATCGGACCGGCGGTCGGGCTGTTCAACGCGATCGGCGTCGGTGCGCTCATCGTGGGCGCGACAATGTTGCTCGTCGTCGCTTCGCCGCGATTCCGGGCGCGTGTCCACGAGGGAGCTGTGAGCCCAGTCCCCGAAGCAGCAGCGGCTTTGCCGGAGTTGGTTCCTGAGGTGACGCAACCGACCTAGTCCTTTGATTCATGAATAGGTGAGCACGGCAACAAGATATCGTCGATGATCGGCGCATGCCTCGTCCTGCCACCGTCATCACCCTCACGCCACAGCAACGGTCCGCTCTCGAGAGCTGGACGCGCAGCCGGACCCTGTCGCAG
>JAFALX010000432.1 GCA_019234035.1 Candidatus Dormiibacterota bacterium
AGAGCGCGAGCGCCGCGATCTCGAGCAGCAGCAGCACCGTCGATGCGGCGATGACCAGCGCGCTCAGTCCGGCCGCGTACGTGAGCGTCGCGGCGTACACGAGATACGTCAGCGACGTGAGCGCCACGGTGACGAACAGCTGCGTGCCGATCCAGCTCCAGCGCCGCTGCAGCGCCCGCATGAGGAGCGCGAGCACCGCGATGACGATCGTGTCGTCGCGCGCCACGCCGGCGTCGCCGAGGATCAGCGAAGCGAGCCACGCGGTGAGCGCGAGCGCTCCCGCAGCGAGGGGAAGACTGAGCCACGCACGCGCGGTGATCAGCCTGGGAAGCAACGCCAGGGCGGTTGTCACACCCAGGCCGAGGCTGAAGACAATCAGCGCCTGCAGGATCATCGGCCGCCTCCGAATGCGTGCGAGCGTGTGTGCACAGCACGAAGAAATTGTGATAGTCACACTATCACACTGGTCGCGGGCACCGATCTGGCTCCCCGCCGCCGGCAAACTCGTCCCTGTCGCGTGCGTGCGACAAGTGCGCCGTTGCGGCCCGGTCAACACGGCTGTCCAAGCAGAGTGCGGCATGACGATGAGCCGCAGTCTCCTGAGGGTCGCGAGCGGCGCGTTCACGCCGCGGCCACTCTCGCGCCGCCTCGTCTTCATCGCGCTGCTGGTGCTGGCGTCGTTCCGCATCACGGTGCTCGTGGTCGGCGTGACGCAGGGACGTCTCGTCGATGCCGACCGCTTCTTCGCGATCGGTCACCACGCGGGCCGTCCGTATGGCGACTACCCGGTCGAGTACCCGCCGGTGCTCGTGGCGCTGGTGAAGTTCCTCGCCGTTGCAACGCCCGACGAGCACGGCTTCACCGCGGCGATCATCGTCATCTCCCTGCTCGCCGAGGCCGCAGTAGCGGCGATGTTGTGGCGCGGCTGGTCACGTGGAACAGCCCTCTGGTACCTGACAGTCGACACGCTGCTGCTCGGGCTCTTCATGGTGCGGCTCGATCTGCTGAGCGTTGCGCTCGCCGTCGCGGCCGTCGTCGCCGCGTTGCGCGCACGTCCTCGCGTTGCCGCGCTCTGCATCGTGCTGGCAGTCGGCGTCAAGCTCTGGCCCCTAAACAGCTACTACATGCAGCTGGTCGTGGCCACTCCAGCGGCCACAGCCCTCCTGCTGGTGCGCAACATCGTGGTGATCCTCGCGGTGGTCGCCGGAGCACGAAGTCTGCAACGCCAGGCACGCTCGACGTACAGTCCCGTGACCGCCCAGCCGATGCGGACAGCGAGGAGACCTGTTGACGACGCCGCCTGAGCATGTCCCCGAGGGCATCTCGGCAGTTCTTCCTGCGTACAACGAGGAGGCGGTCATCGCCACCACGGTCCGGCGCACCCACGCCGCACTGACCGCGTCCGGCGTGCCGCAGTTCGAGGTCCTCGTCGTCGACGACGGCAGCAGCGACGGCACGCGCATCGCCGCGGAGCACGCCGCTTCACAGCTCTCCGGGGTCCGCGTCGTCTCGCTTCCGGCCAATCGCGGCTATGGCGCGGCGCTGCGCGCCGGCTTCGGTGTCGCACGCGAGCCCGCAATCTTCCTGATGGACAGTGACGGTCAGTTCGATCCCGCCGAGATCCGCCTCCTGCTCGACAGGTGGTCTGACATGACCGTGGTGTGCGGCGTGCGCGCGCACCGCAGCGATCCACTGGTGCGGCGGGCCTACAACCGCGCCTTCTTCACCATCGTCAATGCGCGGCTCGGCCGCACCGCGCTGGACATCAACTGCGGCTTCAAGCTGTTTCCGCGGGCCGTGACGCGCGGTCTGGTGTCGGGCGGAGCGCTCATCAGCACGGAGCTGCTGCTGCGAGCTCGCGACGCCGGCTGCCGCATCATCGACGTCCCCGTGTCACACGCACCCCGTACCACCGGGACCGCGACCGGGGCCAGCCCACGGGTCGTCGTGCGCGCGTTCGGTGAACTGTGGCGGCTCGATCGCCGCCTCCGTCACGAGCCGCTGACGCGCCCGCTGCTCGACTCCGACTCCGACTGACGCGCTCAGCGTCAGTCGACGTACACGTGCAGCTGGTCGCTGCTCGCAGCGCCGCTCGCTCCCCACACGACGGCGCCGTCGCGCAGCACGAACAGCAGCCGTGCGCCGGCGGGCGGGACGTCGCGGGGGCCGAGGGCCAGCACGTCACCCCGGTGCGCAGCGTCGAGCTGCGGCCGCGTGCTGACCACCTTCACGCGCGCCCCGGTGAGGAATGAGTCCTGCGGCGGCGGTGCCGACTCGATCCACATCAGCTCGATCGCGGGCTGGTCGAGCGACGTCGACAGGTACAGCCAGTGGCCGCCCGCCCGTGCGCGCTCGTGCGCGACCTGGAGCGCCCCTGCCTCGCCGGCGTCGAACGCCGCGGCGGCACGCAGCGGATACGCGGTGAAGAAGTCGACGAAGTACGGCGTCGCCGACAGCCCCACGAGC
>JAFALX010000186.1 GCA_019234035.1 Candidatus Dormiibacterota bacterium
CATACAGGAGCGGGTCGAACGTGCGAATCACCGTCCGGTCCTGCACGTAGATGAACCGCATCACCGCGTTCACGTTGCGGAACAACACAATCGCTCTGCGTCCCTGGGTCAGGCGGCGAAGCACGTCATCCTGCGTCGCCAGGAAGCCGTTGGACTCGACGGACACGACCCAGGTGCCGAGCCGAGCTCGGTGGCCTCAACCGCGGTCGCGTAGTGCGGGAGCTGCTGGTCTGCGGCCCAGGCCCGAACCTCGGGCGCCTTCCCAGCCGGCACGGCCGGGTCGGGCACCATGGCGGCCAGCACGTCCGCGGCACGCGCCGCTTCGAGCAGCGCCACGCAGTATCCGTTTGTCTCCCACTGCTGAACCCAGACGTACTCGCGCGCCGACGCACGCTCGCCGGCACCGCGCAGACGCCACTCGATGTCGAGCGCGCGTCCGCCGAGGCGGTCAAGAAATCGTGGGCGCCGCGGGCTGGTCATCGCGCAGCTCCTGCACGAGGCTGTCCACGACATCATGCAGCGAGCCGCCGCCGTTCACGATCTCGCGCTGACGGACCGTCGATGAACCGCGCCGCAGGATGTCGGCCGCCGCGTGCAGCTCGGCGCTGCAACGCAGACGCCCCGCAATCGGTGTCAGATCCTCGATCAGCTCCTCGATGGCAGTGCGCAGCGGCACGGTCGTTCCGGCCTCGTCGACGATGATCGACGCGTCCAGCCCGAACCGCGCCGCGCGCCACTTGTTCTCGCGCACGAGCCATGACCGCGGCACGGGCAGCGAGTAGCCGCGGTCCAGCTGCGTGTCGAACTGGTGCACGAGACACTGGCTCAGCGCGGCCACCACCGCCACCTCGCGCAGCGTGGGAATGCCGTCGCACACGCGCATCTCGATGGTGCCAAAGCCCGGGTGCGGCCGGATGTCCCACCACACCTCGCGGATCGAGCTGATGGTGTGCGCGGCGATCAGCGTGTCCATCAGGCCCTCGAACTCGGGCCATCCGGACAGCTGCCATGGCGGTCCCGCCGTGGGCAAGCCCTCGAACACCTTGCTGCGCCACGACGACAGCCCGGTGTCGTGCCCCATCCAGAACGGGCTCGACGCGCTCAGCCCCAGGAAGTGCGGGATGTACGCGGAGAGTGCGTTCACCATCGCGATCGCCTTTTCGGGGCTGCGCACCCCGACGTGCACATGGATGCCGAAGATCTGCAGCTGCCGCGCCGGCCACTGCATGTCGTCGATCAGCTGCTGATACCGCTGATCCGGCGTGATCTCCTGCGTCGCCGGGTCGGTGAACGGATGGGTCCCCGAGCACATCAGCGCGAGACCGTGCTTCTCGGTGTGCGACTGCAGTTCCTCGAGCGTTGCGGCGAGGTCGGCGCGCGCGTCGCCGGCGGTCTGGCAGATGCCGGTGATGATCTCGATCGTCGACTGCAGCAGCTCCGGCTTCGCCTTGGGGTGATGGCCGCCGTGCGCCGCGCCCATCTCCGCGAGGATCTGCTGCGCGCCGCTCACCAGCTCCCGTGACGTCGGGTCGATGAGCTCGAGCTCCACCCCGACGCCGATGCTCGGACCGGCGCTGGGAGCGAAGTCGACCGGCATTGCGTGCGCCTACTTCGCGAGTCGCGCTCCGATCTCGCGGCGGTAGCTGGGGAAGTAGCCCTCGATGACGTCGATGTCGAACGACGGCAGGATCGACGTCACGGGCTCGTGCTCGAGCAGGAAGTGAAACGTCTCCTCCACCAGGCGCTTGGTGGCGACACCGGGCGCAAGCAACGCCGCCTCCTCCTCGTGCACGGTGACCTCGAAATCCTTGGCGCCGACTGTGACGTGGTAGCGAACACGATCGCGGTCCTGCTCTCCCTCCCCCACCACGACGACGGCCTCGCTGCTCACGACCGTTCTCCGGGTCGCGTGCGGGTCTCGAATCCGGGCCGCTTCTCGAGCACGGCCTCGAGATGCTGCGTGCGCTCGAACGCCGCCCAGACGGCGTCACTCACGACCGTGCGCAGCCGGCCGCGTTCCAGCTGATACAGCGCCTCCGCCGACGTGCCGCCCGGCGACGTCACCATGTCGCGCAGCTCGGCGACGTGCTTTCCCGAACCGAGCGCGAACGCCGCGGATCCCTGCATCGTGTCGAGCACCAGCTCGCGCGCGACGTGACGGGGAAAGCCAAGGTGCACCGCCGCATCGGTGAGTGCTTCGATGAACAGGAAGATGTACGTGGGGCCGGTGCCGCTCACGGCCGTCGCCATCGCCACCTGACGCTCGTCGTGCACCTCGAACTCGCGTCCCAGCGCCGACAGCATCGCGCGCGTGCGCACCTTGCCCTGGGCGTCGACGCTCTCGGTCGCGTACCAGACCGTCACGCCCTGGCCGATCTGCGCCGGCGTGTTCGGCATCGAGCGCACGATTGCGGGATGGTCGAGCGCCTTGCCCAACGCATGGGTGCTGGCGCCCGCGATGATGCTGATGACCAGCTGTTCCGGCGGCAGGATTGCACGCAGCTCGTCGCTGACAGACGGCAGCATCTGCGGCTTCACGCCGAGCAGCAGCACGTCCGCCTCGCGCGCGGCGACGGTGTTGTCGTCGGTGGTGCGCACACCGTAGGTCTGCTCGAGCTGCTCGCGCCGCACTGCACGCGGATGGCTGGCGAGCACGTTGCGCGCGTCGATGAGCTCGCGCCGCAGCAGCCCCGCCAGCATCGCCTCGGCCATGACGCCGGTGCCGATGATGCCGAGCCGCGCGTTGCCCAGCGCCGATTCGCTCACAGTCGCGCCACCTTACCAGGGTCTCATCGCGCCGATCAGCCCTGCGCAGAGTGCAACGTCCCAGAGGTGGGTCGCTGCACTAGGCTCAGTCGCGATGGTTGCCACCCCAAGCGTTGCGTCCGAATGGCTGCGCCGCTGGGACGCGCAGCAGCAGCTGCACATCCCGGACCGCGAGGACCGCTTCACGGCGATGACGGCGGCGGTCGCCGCCTACGCGGGCGACCGCCCCAAGGTGCTCGACCTCGGCTCGGGCCCGGGATCGCTGAGCGCGCGCGTGCTGCAGCGGCTTCCCGAGGCCGAGATCGTCGCGCTCGACACCGACCCGGTGCTGCTCGCCATCGGCCGCCGCGCCCTCGATTCGGCGCGCGTCCACTTCGTTGACGTCGACCTGCGCGGCGCCTGGACCGAGCAGCTGCCGATCGATCCCCCGTTCGACGCCGCCGTCTCGACCACCGCCTTGCACTGGCTGCGCCTCGACCAGCTCCTCCCCTTCTACCGACAGCTTGCCTCCGTGCTCCGCCCCGGCGGCGTGTTCCTCGACGGCGACCGCTTCGACTTCGACCACGACCAGCGGACAATCGGCGCCGGCGCCGCCGCCGCCCAGCCGGAATGGCCGCCGCTGCCGGAAGGTGCCGAGGACTGGCCGGCCTGGTGGGCGGCCGTGGAGGCACAGCCCGAGTTTCGCGAGGAGGCGGAGCTGCGCCACGCGCGGCATCACGAGCATCCGCATGACCACGAGCACCACACCTACGAGTTCCACCGCGCCACGCTGCTGGCGGCAGGGTTCTCCGAGGTCGGCACGATCTGGCAGCACCTCGTCAACCGAGTCCTGATCGCGATCCGCTGAGCAGACGAGCCAGCTCTCGTCGCCCCGGCGTGAACACGCTGTCAACGCCCGCTTGACAGGGCCTCGATGGTTCGCTCACGAAAGGCTGCTGTCAGAAACACCGTGCCATCATCGAAAGCGGATATGGCCTCTCTGGAAACTCCCGGCGCCGAGCCGCCTCCTCCCCCGCCGCCGCCGCCCGTCTACTCGTGGCAGCCGGACTCCTCACAGAGCCCGTGGCTGCCCGACCATCCGGCGGGTCCGCCGCAGCCGCAGCTGCACTCGCCGACGGCGCCGCGTCAGCGGCGTGGCGCGGGTGGCGCGGCCGGCGGCATCGTTGCTGCGCTTGCTGCGTTCTTCAAGTACGGCCTGGTCGCGCTGAAGTTCGCCAAGATCGGGCCGACGGCGATCTCGATGGTCATCGCCTTCGGCATCTACACGCTGTTCTTCGGTCCGTGGTTCGCCGTCGGCGTGGTGCTGCTGATCCTCGTGCACGAGATGGGGCACGTGCTGTTCTCGTGGATCGAGGGCGTGCCGATGTCACTCCCCGTGTTTCTCGGCCCATTCGGTGCGGTGACCCAGCTGCGCGGGCCGCTGCGCGACGCGAAACAGGAGGCGATCATCGCGCTTGGCGGTCCGCTCGTCGGCACCGTTGCTGCGATCCTCGTCTACCTCTATGCAACGACCCTGCAGCCGGGCCACACCCAGGCATTCTTCTTTGCGCTGGCGTACTTCGGCTGCTTCATCAACCTGTTCAACCTCGTCCCGATGAGCCCACTGGACGGCGGTCGCATCGCCAACGCGATCAGCCGCTGGATGAACGTGGTGGGGCTCGCGATCATGCTCGGGTTCTTCCTGCTCTTCGGCAACATCTTCGCGCTGATCCTTTTCATCATCGGCCTCTTCACCACCATCAGCCGTTTCCGCAACGCAGCGCGCGGCCTCGAGCCGCGATCGGTGCCGCCTGCGACGCGCGTGGTCATTGGAATCGTGTGGCTTGGAATGCTGGTTCTCGCAGCGGGCGGGCTGACGGTCACGCACCACGCCATCGTCAACGGCGGTGTCGTGCAGGGCGTGAACCAGTCGTCGCAGAACTTCTAGCGCAGCGGCACCCGCGTGCCACCGCGGTCATCGCAACGTGACCGTGACATCGTCGGCCGTTCGCGTCTACTAACGTTCGCGGCGTGACGACCGCTATCGCCCCCGCCACGCAGCGGCGCCGCCCGTTCCGTCTGCCGCGCTTCGCCGCGGTGCCCAGGGCGCCTGCGTCGGATCACGTCCTGCTCGCCGAGGTCGCGGTGGTGTTTCTCGTCACGCTCGGTACCAGCTCCATCGGCAACCGCCACTCTCTATGTGGGGCCGCCATCTACGTCCCCGCGGCGCAACCCGAGGCAACCGAAACGTGACGCCTCGGATGGTCGCTTCGACAGGACTTACGTGGCTAACGACCTCGCTGTTGCCGCGGACTTCTCGTGTCGTGGCGGGTGTCGCAGGCGTCTTCCTGCTCTCTGCCGTCGTCGATATGTGGGTAGAAGGGACATTCTGCACGTGGCCGACGCTCGCTGTGGCGCTCGAGAGTGCGGGATGGGTGTTGTGCCTCGCCGCCATTGCCGCTGCCGGTACCACGATATTGTTCCAACACAAGCTGCCCAGATCCGCCTGGGTTGGCCTCGGTGCAAACGCTGTGTTGATCGCTATCTACCTCGTCGTGTCGAGCGGACATATGCATCCCTGTGGTGGCGCTCTCGCGCTCTAGCCCGCCCGGTGGTGCGACCGATTGCCCGCCGCAGTGCACGACGCCTATCGCCCCTCAGCCCTCGAGCATGGTCAGGCGTACCGTGCGTTGTGGATTGTCCTGGTTGGGATCGACGATGACGATGCTCTGCCACGTCCCCAGCTGCAGGCGACCACCACGCACCGGAATCGTCAGCGACGGCGACACCAACACCGGCAGCAGGTGCGTCGCGCCGTGTCCTTGCGAACCGTGCTGATGCGTGTAGCGGACGTCGCGCGGCAGCAGCCGCTGCAGCGCCGCCTCGAGGTCGCGTTCGCTGCCGCTGCCCGTCTCCATCAACGCGACACCGGCGGTTGCGTGCGGCACGAACACGTTGAGCAACCCGTCGCCGCCGCGGTCCGCGAACTCCTGGACCTGTGCCGTGATGTCGGTGACGAACCGATCGTCGGTTCGCAGCTGCAGCTCCGTCTGGCGCACGGTCCCCTCCTGATCAGGTCGCCGGCGCGGCCGACGCGGACGGCAGCGGCGCCTGACACTGCGGGAACGGGAAGGATATCGAGTTGTAGAAGTCCTGGAAGACGGACAGCTGGTCCTTGGTCTGGTAGTTGAAGCCGATCTCCATCGTGTGTGTGGCGTCGAAGCGCAGGCGGATCGCGGCGTAGTTGGCGAGGCGTGACGCTGAGGACGCGGGCGACGAGCTTCCAGACGGGCTCGGCGTGGCCTGCGGGGCGCTGCCGCCCGACTGATACGAGTCGAGCTGTCCCGTGTAGCCGCAGATGATCTCCTGCTGCGAGTTCGCCTGCACGTAGCCGCTGGGTGCTTCGGAGCCGAGCGCGGCGCTGTTCGCCGCGGTGCGCACGACGATGGTCTGCTGCCCCTGCTGCGGCCGGAACAGCACATCGGCCGTCTCTTCGGCGAACGTCCACGTCTGCGGGATGAGCGCGCTGAAGCCGCGGTCCGACGACGAGTACGACTGGTAGGCGCCATTCGAGGTCAGGTTCGGGTCGGCGACGATCCACCCGCTCGTGCTCGCGCCCTGCACCTTGTAGAAGCCACCGCCGGCGGCCTGGTAGTCCTGCACGGTGAGCACCGTCCCCTGCGCGGCGGTCGCCACGACCGGAGACGACGTGTCCGGATTCGAGTGAATGTTGAGGCCGAGCTGGCTGAGCACGGTGCGCTGCGAGCCGACGATCTTCGGCGTCGCGCTGGTCGACGGCGCCGCCGACTGCGCCGCGGTGGCGGACGGTGTCGTCGCCGACGACCCGCACGCGGCCACGAGCACGGTGCACACGACGCCGAGCGGCCCGACCACCACGTGCGCTCGCCGCATCACACCCGCACCGCCGACAGCACGCTCAGCTGCGCCGCAACCGACGCGCTCAGCGCGTCGAGGTCGTACCCGCCCTCGAGCAGCCAGACACTTCGGCCACCGGTGTTCCGCGCCGCCAGCGCGACGACGCGCTCGGCGATCGCAGCGTAGGCCGCGTCGTCGAGCAACAGCTCGGCGAGCGGATCGCGTGCGTGCGCGTCGTACCCCGCGCTGACGAGGATCAGGTCGGGCTCGAAGTTGTCGACGGCGGGAGTGACAAGCTCATCGAACCGGCTGAGCCAGGTGGCGCCGTCGGTGCCCGCGTCCAGCGGAACGTTGAGCGTGCACCCCGGTGCGTTGACGCCGCCGTGCTCGCCGGCCGCACCGGTTCCCGGCCAGAACGGGTACTGGTGCAGCGAGCAGTAGAGCACCGAACGGTCGTCATCGAAGATCGCCTGCGTGCCGTTGCCGTGATGCACGTCGACGTCGACGACGGCGACACGTCGTGCGCCGGCGAGTTGCGCCACACGCACGGCGACGGCGGCGTTGTTGAACAGGCAGAACCCCATGGGGCGATCGGCGGTGGCATGGTGCCCGGGCGGGCGCACCACCGCGAACGCGGAGACCGCCTCATCGCTCATCACGGCGCGCGCGGCGCGCGCCGCACACGCGGCCGCGTCCAGCGCGACCGCATATGACTCGCCGTTGCAGTACGTGTCCGCGTCGAACCAGCCGCCGCCGCGACGCGACATCTCCTGGACCGCCAGCACCATCTCCGGCTCGTGCACGAGGAGCGCCAGCTCGGCGTTGCCGCGGTCGGGCTCGAGCCAGGGGATGTCGCGCAGCGCAGGGTCGCTCGCGATGCGCCGCAGGATCGCGAGGACACGATCCGGCCGCTCCGGGTGGCCCGAGGCGTAGTGCTGCGCCTGGCTCGAGTTGCGCGCCAGCGCCAGCGGCACGGTCATGCGCGGGCCTCGACGTATCGGACCGCTGCGATCCGGCCGGCCAGCGACGCGGCAGCCGCGCCCGGGCCCTCGGCCGCCTGGGCGATCCCGCGGCTGACGGCGACGAGCAGTCGCCCGCCCCGCGCGTCCACGCCGGCGCGGACCGCGTCCTCGAGCGAGCCGCCCTGCGCGCCCACGCCGGGAAGCAGCAGCGGCGCCTCCGGTGCGGCGGCCCGCACCGCTGCGACAGCGTCCACCGCGGTGGCCCCGACGACGAAGCCGACCGCACCCCCCGGATCCCAGCCGAGGCCGAGCTCGACGATGCGCTCGTACACCTCCGACCCGTCGAACAGCCGCTGCTCGAGGAGGTCCGCGGCGCCGGGGTTGCTGCTGCGGGCAACGATGAAGACCCCGCGGCCGCGGCGCTGCAGGAACGGCGCGACCGCGTCCTCCCCCATGAGCGGGTTGACGGTCACCGCATCCGCGCCGAGCACGTCGAACAGCGCCCGCATATATGCCTGCGCGGTGCTGCCGATGTCGCCGCGCTTGCCGTCGAGAATGAGCAGTCGCTCAGCGGGGAGGTGCCCGCGCAGGCGCTCGAGGACGGCGTAGCCCGCGGACCCGAGCTGCTCGAAGAAGGCCAGGTTGGGCTTGACGGCGCACGCATACGGCAGCGCGCCCTGCATCGTCTCGAGGCAGAAGCGCTCCGCCGCCGCGGCGTCCTCGAACCCGTCCGGGTCCAGCCCCACACAGAGCAGGGAACCGGACCGCTCGATGGCGGCGTCGAGGCGTTCGACGAAAGCCACGTCGCCTTACCAGATGTCGCGCGACGTGCTCGGCTGGATCGCTCCCTGGTCCTCTCGCGGCGCGAAGGGCAGCTGGATGCGCTCCTTCTCGGTTGCCACGCAGCGGGAGCACACGCGTGCGATGCGCCCGTCGAGAATCACGCTCGACAGGCGGTACACCGGCGTCGGCCGGCCGCAGCACTCGCAGGTCTCCATCATCGCCATGACAATCGATATTGCCACGCGGTCCTGCGGGTGAGCGCTCTGCGGGTATCGTCCACGCCGTGGCGCACGACGCGGCGATGACCTTCGACGTGGTCGTCGAGGTGCCCAAGGGAAGCCGCAACAAGTACGAATGGGACCCGGAGGTCGGTGCCCTGCGGCTCGACCGCCAGCTGTTCACCGCGACGCGCTACCCGGGCGACTACGGCTTCATCCCCGGCACGCAGGGCGAGGACGGCGATCCGCTCGATGTGCTGGTCGTGCTCGACGAGGCCACGTTCCCGGGCTGTCACATCAACTGCCGCGCGGTCGGGCTGCTCGACATGTCCGACGAGCACGGCGGCGACGCCAAGCTGCTGGCGGTTCCCGACGCGGACCCGCGCGTGACGTGGCGCGAGGTGGGCGACGTGCCCGGGTACGTGCTCGAGGAGATCCGCCACTTTTTCAACATCTACAAGGACCTCGAGCCGGGCAAGACGACCGAGGTCGGCAGCTGGCGGAGCCGCGATCATGCCGAGCGCGAGATCAGCGCCGCGCGCGCACGCTTCGCCGGGTCAGGCGCGAGCGCCGGTGGCAGCCCCTCTGCGTGACAGCGCGTCGACCGTGACGGCGACGAGCAGCACGATGCCGGTTGCGATGAACTGGTACTGGGCGGCGAGTCCGAGCAGGTACAGTCCGTTGTAGATCGCGCCGATCACGAGGCCGCCGAGCACGCCGTGCAGCGCGCGGCCGCGCCCGCCGAACAGACTGGTGCCGCCGATGACGGCCGCCGCAACCGCGTACAGGACGAGCTGTCCGCCGTTGACGTTGTTGGAGAGACCGCCCTGGTTGGCGGCGTACAGCAGGCCCGCGATGCCGGCGGTGGCGGAACACAGCGCGAACGCCAGCGTGCGCACGCGGTTGACGTTGACGCCGGCGCGACGCGCCGCCTCGGGGTTGCCGCCGACCGCGTAGACATAACGCCCGAACCTGGTGCGCTCCAGCAGGACCATCCACACGACGAGCAGCGCGAGCACGATCGGAATGACCCACGGCACGCCGACCACCTGCACGACGCCACGGCCGCGGTTGGCGTTGCAGATCAGCAGCAGCACAACCCCGATGACTGCGATCAGTGCGATCTTCAGGAAGGTCAGGCTCGGCGGCGGGGCCACGAGGCCGCTGCGGCGCCGCTTCGAGTCGCGCCACCACATGCTGCCGCCGAACAGCGCAACGATGACGGCGAGCCCGATCCAGCTGACGGTGGGATCGATCGTGCCCCACATCAGCTGATAGATGATGTGCGAGTTGTTCTGCGCCCCGCTGCAGCTGCTGGTGCACAGAGTCGGGTATCCCGAGAACGGCCCCAGCAACAGGATGATCAGCAGCACGCCGTTGAAGATCAGGTATCCGGCGAGCGTCACCACGAACGACGGCAACCGCAGCCTTGTGATCAGGAATCCCATGCCGGCGCCGATCAGCGCACAGACGACGAGCGCGAACGCGATGGCGAGCCACCAGGGGAGATTGATCGTCACCGGCTGCACCAGCTGGATGGCGATGGCGCCGCCCACGGCGCCGACATAGCCGACCGACAGGTCGATCTCGCCGAGCAGCAGCACGAAGATCTCGGCCATGCCGAGCACCATGAAGACTGCGCTCTGCTGGAACAGGTTGACCAGGTTGCCCGTGTTGAGAAAGACGTTGTTCGGGCTGATGATCTCGAAGACGATCGTGATGCCGATGAGCCCCAGCAGCACCGGCAGCACGCCGCTGTCACCGGAGCGGATGCGCGCCATCCAGGCGCGCAGGTAGCCACCGAAGCTCTGGGCGACGAGCTCCGGCGGGATGTCCGTGGCCGCGACCTCCTTCGCCGCCGTGAGGTCGGCGGCCATCTCGAGCTTCTCCTCCTGCGGTGCGACCCCCGGATCGGTGTCGAGCGTCATCGGCGTCAGGCTCCCAATGCCGCCTGGCGTTCTGCGATGTACAGCTCGCCGCCGGTCGTCATGTACTGCACGGTCGTCTGGCGGTCGAGCTCCGACGCAGGCTTCTCCGCGACGATGCGTCCGAGATACATGACCGCGATTCGGTCCGCAACCTCGAAGACGTCGTTAAGGTTGTGCGAGATCATCATCACGCCGAGGCCGCGGTCGCGAAGCCGGCGCACGAGTGCGAGCACCTGCGCGGTCTGCACCACGCCGAGCGCTGCCGTCGGCTCATCGAGCAGCACGAGCTTCGAGTTCCACATCACGGCCTTGGCGACCGCGACCGACTGCCGCTGGCCGCCGGACAGCGAGACCACGGGCTGCCGGATCGAGCGCACCGTCGTGACGCGCAGGCTCGCGAGCGTCTCCTTCGCGGTGTGCTCCATCGAGTCCTCGTCGAGCAGGCCGCGACGGGTGCGCTCGCGCCCCAGGAACATGTTCTGCACGATGTCGAGGTTGTCGGCCAGCGCGAGGTCCTGGTACACCGTCTCGATGCCGAGACGGCTCGCGTCGCGCGGGCTGCGGATGTGCACCGGGCGGCCTTCCCAGAAGACCTCGCCCTTGTCGGGCTGGTGAATGCCCGAGATGGTGCGCGTGAGCACCGACTTGCCCGCGCCGTTGTCGCCGACGAGGCACGTGATGGCACCCGCCGGCAGGTCGAGATTCACGCCGTAGAGCGCCTGCACTGCCCCGAAGTGCTTCTCGATGCCGCGCAGTCGCAGGAGCGGCGTGGCGCTCGATGCGGTCGGCGCCGGCGACGGCGGACCTGGCGCACCCTGCGCCGGCCTCGACCCGTCGTCCCCGTTGCTCATACGATCTCGATCATGACTCGTTGATCACCGTCGTGGGCGCAGGTCTGCCGTCGCACGGTGCGGCGGCAGACCCCTGCCTCACTGCGAAATCAGCTGATGCCGTACTGCGAGCAGACGCTCGCGCCGACAACGCCGCAGATGGTCGCGGCGTCAACGAACTTGTCCTTGATCACGGTCGACTCCATGTTCGACGTCGTGACCCACACCGGGGTCAGCAGGATCGCCGGCTGCTGGTTGCCGGTGACGCCCGAGGGCGGGCTGGTCGTGCCGTTCACCAGCGACGATGGCGGCGTCTTGCCCGCGCGAAGGATGGTCGCCAGCGCGACTGCCGCACCGGCCTCCTTGTAGACGGCCTTGTAGACCGACCCGCACTGGTACCCGGCCAGCACGTTCTCCATGCCCTGCGGGGTGGCGTCCTGACCGGTGGTCGGGATCGTCTTCGCCTTGGCGCCGGTGTTCTTGAGCACCGTGATCACCGCGTTGGCGAGACCGTCGTTGGCCTCGATCGTCGCGTTGATGTTCGGGTGCGCGGTGTACTGCTGCTGGAAGATCGTGCCACCTGTGGCATTGACCCAGCCCGGCGTGATCTGGTCACCCACCAGCGTGTAGCCCTTGGAGTTGGTCGTGCCGGCCTTCTGCGGCGTATCGGTGCTGCCCCAGACCACCTGGTTGTAGCCCTGGGCGAACGAGATCGCGTTCGGGTCGGTGTCCTCGCCGCCGTTCAGCGTGAAGACCTTCGGGCTGGACACGTTCCATGAGCTGACGCAGTCCTCGAAGCCCTGACCGATCAGCTTGCCCACCTGCACGTTGTCGAAGCTCACGTAGTAGGTGTTGGTGCCGCTGAACGTTGCGCGGTCATAGCTGATCACGGACACCCCGTGCTGCGAGGCGTACTGCTGAATCTGCGTGCCGACCGTGCTGTCGAGCGGGTCGAACACGATGACCGACGCGCCGAGCGTGATGTCGGACTGCACGTCGGCGAGCTCCGTCGCGTCACTGCCCTGGGCGTTGTCGATCTTGAACTGCGACTGCGAGTACCCGGCGTTCTGGAACGCCGTGGTGAGATACGGCTGGTCGAAATTGACGTACCGGGTCGACGACGTCGTGTCCGGGAGGACCACGCCGACCAGGCCCTTGCCGGCCGAGACCAGTCCCTTGAACTGGCTCATCACCGAGAAGTTGACGTCGAACGAGTTAACGCTCAATCCCGAGGGGATGCTGCCGCCGCCCCCGGACGAGGCCGACGGCGAGTTGCTTTCGCTGCCGCCGCATGCCGCGACGACCGCGGCGATGCCTGCGCATCCTCCCACCGCCATGAGCTTTCTGACACTCCCACGTTGCATCCGAGACACCTCCATCTGCTCTTGACACCAAACTGCTTGTGTTCGCCGCTTGTTGCCGTCCGTCTGTTTCCGATGCGCCCGCCCGAGCGGGCCGCCAACGCGTGTTTCCGAACCGATCACCGCAATGGCAGGGCCCTCACGTGCACCGTCCGGTTCACCCCGTCGCGCCTGCCCTCGTTCGTCACGGAGCTCATCCCGCGAGCTCCGCCTTGGGGGAGCTCGTTCGCACCGCCGGGACGTTGGTCTGGGCGTCCGACGCGTCGGCGTTCTGCAGCGCCAGCGCCACCGCGCCCAGCACCGCGGTGCGCTCCGCGAACGCGCCCGTGACCACGTCTGCCGTGCGCTCCGCGGCCGACATGGCGCGGCGCGCCATCGACTCGCGAATCGAGTTCAGCAGCAGGTCGCCCGCCGCGGCCAGCTCGCCGCCGACGATGATCAGGCCAGGGTTGAGGAGGTTGCAGAGGTTGGCGACGGCGACGCCGATGTGCCGCCCGGCGTCGGCGATGACGCGGCGGCAGCCGATGTCGCCGTCGGCGCTGAGCCGCAGCAGGTCCTCGAGCGTGAGCGTGCCGTAGGCCGCCCGCAGCAGCTCCAGCAGCGCCGGGGCCGCCGCCATCGTCTCGAGGCAGCCGCGGTTGCCGCAGCGGCAGACGGCGCCGTCCTCCTCGATGGTCGTGTGCCCGATCTCCCCCGCCGTGCCGTAGGCGCCGCGGTACAGCTGGCCGTTCAGGACCAGCCCGGCGCCGATGCCGGTGGAGACCTTCAGGTACGCGAAGTCGCGAATGCCGCGCCCGCGGCCCCACGCGCTCTCCGCGAGCGCGCCCAGGTTGGCGTCGTTGTCGACGACGGCCCGGACGCCGAGCTGATCCGAGAAGGCGGCGCCCACCTCGACATCGGCCCAGCCCGGCAGCACCGGCGGCGTGCCCAGGCGGCCGGCTCCGGCCAGGATCGGGCCGGGGATGCCGATGGCCGCAGCCCGCAGCTGGTCGGGGTCGCGGTCGGCCTGGCGCACCAGGCGCCGTACCAGCCCGACGCTGCGACCGATCGCCTCGTCGGCGCGGTGCCCGAGAGGAAGGGCCACGCGCTGCTCCGCAAGCACCTGATGCGCCAGGTCAGCGACCGCGACCCGGACATGCCGGTTGCCGATGTCGACGCCGACCACGATGCCGGCGTCGGGATTGAGGGTCACCTCGGTGACGCGGCGGCCGTTGCGAGTGGTCGTCGTGACCCGCGCCAGCCCCTCGTCGGTCAGGTCCCGAACGATGTTGAAAACCGACGCACGGGACAGCCCGGAGAGGCGGGAGAGCTCCGCCTGGGTCATCGCACCGTGAGTTCGCAGCAGACGCAGGGCCGACTCGCGATTGGTCCGGCGCAGGTCTTGGAGCGACCCTCCTCCGGGACGTCTCATTCATGGCTGAATATGAGCGGCGGCCTACTGGCTAGTCAAGCTTTGTTGGCAAATTCACCCCAACGGGGGATACCGCGTTCAGAGCTTGAATAGTGGGGCGCGCGGCCGCGTCAACGGGTGGCGTCGCCGTGGCCGGCGGCGGGGCCGTCCTCGTCCGTCGGGATGCGGAACGGCACGCGCGCCACGATCACGTCGTCGCGATACCGCAACGCGTGCCCGAGGACGAGGTCGAGGTGGTTGTGCAGCAGCGTGTAGCGCGCGCGATCGGGGATCGCCACGGGGATGAGCAGCACGATCTGGCACGGCGAGCGTCGATGGAGCTCGTCGATGAACGCGACGATCGGGTCGGCGATCGACGCGTACTCGGTGTGCAGCACGCGGAGTGGCACGCCCGGGTTCCACCGCTTCCAGAGCGCCATGATCTCCTCGTCGCTGTCGGCGCTCGGCTGGTCGCCGCTCTCCAGCGCGATGTGCACCGCGTACACCTCGTCGCTGATGGAGATGGCCTCCGAGATCGCGTGCTCGGTCAGGCGCGAGATGTTGATGACGGGGACGACCACCTTCGTGTGGCGCTTGCGCGGCGGCGATGGCACCTGGTCCAGCGCGAGGACCCTGCTGACACGATCGTAGTAGCGGTGGATGCGCGTGAACAGGAAGATGAACGACGGAATCGCGATGGCGACGACCCACGCACCCTCGGTGAACTTCGTGATGAGCAGCACCATCGTCGCCACCGCGGTCGCGGTTGCACCGACGGCGTTGATCGTTGCGCGGCGTTCCCAGCCACGCGGCCGCGTTCGCCACCAGTGCACGACAAGGCCGCTCTGCGACAGCGTGAATGCTGTGAAGACACCGACCGCGAACAGCGGGATGAGCCGGTTGGTGTTGCCGTTGACCGCGATGAGCAGCGCCGCTGCGAGCACGGCGAGCGTGAGGATCCCGTAGGAGAACACCTGCCGGTCGTCGCGCAGCCCGAAGAGATGCGGCAGGTAGTGATCGCGCGCGAGCAGGCTCGCCAGGATGGGCAGGCCGCCGAACGAGGTGTTCGCCGCCAGCGCGAGCACGATCGTGACGGTGAGCGACACGATGTAATACGCCCAGCTGCGGCCGACCGAGAGCGTCATGATCTGGCTCAGAACGGTCTCGTTCGCAGTCGGGCCGACGTGATATCTCGATGCGAGCACGGCGAGACCGAGCAGCATGGCCGCGAGGATCACGCCGAGCAGCAGCTCCGTCTGCTTGGCGCGCTGCACACGTGGCGGACGGAACAGCGGCACGCCGTTGGCGATCGCCTCGACGCCGGTGAGTGAGGTGAGCCCCGCGGCGAACGCCTTCAGCACCAGCACGCCGCCGATCGTCTCCGTCGGGTGCGCGAGCACGAGCGAGCGGTCGAGGTGGGTCGCGGTGCTGCCCAGTGGATGCACGAGGCCCGTCGCGATGATCGCCAGCAGCCCGACGATGAACACGAGGGTCGGCAGCAGAAACGCGCGAGCCGAGTCGGCGAGGCCGCGCAGGTTGAGGGCGGTGATCACGACGAGGATGGCGAGGCAGATCGGCAGAGTCGCGCCGCTGAGCGCGGGAAACGCCGAGGTCAGCGCGCCCACGCCGGCCGCGATCGACACCGCGACCGTCAGCGTGTAGTCGACGGTGAGTGCCGCGGCCGCGAGCAGGCTGACCCGTGCACCGAGGTTGGCGCGCGACACCGCGTACGCGCCGCCGCCCTCGGGATAGGCGTCGATCAGCTGCCGGTAGGAGATGACCAGGATCACCAGCAGCGCGACGATGCCGATCGTGATCGGCAGCACCAGACCCAGCGCGGCGCTGCCGGCGAACGCGAGGACGACCAGGATGGCCTCGGGGCCGTAGGCGACCGAGGTCAGCGCGTCGAGCGACAGCGCGGAGAGCCCCTGCACCGGGGTGATCTGCTCGCTCGTCACCTCGGCAGCGCGGAGCGGCCGGCCCACCACCCAGCGGTAGACGGAGGCCACGAGGCTGCCGTCGCGGTGGCCGTCCGACACGCCGTGCACTGTACGGCGTGTCCCCGGGGCTGCCTTGACCACGCTGTGGGCGTGCGTGCACGCTGCACTCGTGGAGCCCGCCGCCGCGACCACTCCCGCCAGCGTCGACGACGTCGTCGCCATGCTGCGCGCGCACGACTACCTCGCCTCCCGCCACCTCGCCACGTCGATCCTCGTTGCCCTGCGCATCGGCAAGCCGCTGTTCCTCGAGGGCGAGGCCGGCGTCGGCAAGACCGAGGCGGCCCGAGCTCTCGCGCAGGCCCTCGGCGCGCGGCTGATCCGCCTACAGTGCTACGAGGGCATCGACCTCGCCCATGCCGCATACGAGTGGAACTACGCGCGGCAGCTGTTGCACATCCGCGTGCTCGGTGAGGACGAGGATCGCGCGCGTCTCGAGAAGGACCTGTTCGGCCCCGAA
>JAFALX010000442.1 GCA_019234035.1 Candidatus Dormiibacterota bacterium
ACCGCGTGGCACGGTGGGGAAGCCGATGCCCTGTGCGAACACACCACGCGCGAGGAGCTGATCGGACAGCTGCATCGCGATCGGCGCGTCGCCGCACATCACCGGCGTGATCGGCGTCTCGCTGCGGCCGATGTCGAACCCAAGCGAGCGCAATCCCTCCTTGAAGTGCCGCGTGTTCGCCCAGAGGCGGTCGACCAGCTCGGTGCTCTCCTCCAGCACATCGATGGCGGCGATGCATGCCGCGACGACCGCCGCCGGATGCGACGACGAGAACAGAAACGGCCGCGATTTGTGGATCAGGTGGTCGCGCACCGTCTGTGACGCGCAGACGTAGCCACCGACGACTCCCACGGCCTTGCTGAGCGTGCCGATGTTCAGCGCGACGCGGCCGTGCAGCCCGAAGTGGTCGGTGGTGCCACGTCCGTTGCTGCCCAGCACGCCGGTTGCGTGCGCATCGTCGACCATCACCGCCGCGCCGTACGCCTCGGCGCGCTCCACCAGCTTGTCCAGGGGTGCGATGTCGCCGTCCATGCTGAACACGCCGTCGGTGACGAGCAGGATGCGGCGGTATCCCTTGTCCTTCGCCTCCTTCAGCGCACGCTCGGCGTCGTCCACGTCGGTGTGCTCGTACAGCATGCGATCGGCCTTGGTCAGCCGGATGCCATCGATGATGCTGGCGTGGTTGAGCTTGTCGCTGACGACGCAGTCGCCGGCCTCGAGCATGGAGCCCAGCACACCGGTGTTGACGGTGAAGCCGCTCGAGAACGTCAACGCCGCCTCTGTGTGCTTGAACTTGGCGAGCCGTTGCTCGAGCTCCTCGTGCAAGGTCTGGGTGCCGGCGATCGTGCGCACGGCGCCGGTGCCGGCACCCCATTCGATGGCGGCACGCGACGCCGCTTCGACGAGCGCGGGGTGTGTGTTGAGCCCGAGATAGTTGTTGCTCGACAGGCTGATCACCGCCTTGCCGGCGATCTCGACCTCCGGCCCCTGCGCCGACTCGAGCACCCGCAGCGGCCGGAACAGACCGTCACGGCGCAGCGCCTCGAGATCCTCGTTCAGCGACGCGTCCAGCGCGCGCACCGCATCCGATGTCGATGGCTTCGTGATCATGAGTCAACGATAGCTCGCGCGCGGGAGACGGGATTGGGGAACTCGCTGCCACGCACGAGCGTCGTGAAGCGGAGGGCGGCACACCCGGAGCGAGACCGTCTGCGGAGGCGAGCCGGACGTGGTCGGAGCGTGGGGCGAGCCGAGCAGCAGGGCGCAGGCCGCAGCGCGGCCTGACGCCTGTGGTCTCGCGCAGTGGTGTGCCGTCCTTCGCTTGTGGTCACTCGGGCGTCAGCGTCACCTTGCCACACTGCCCGGTCTTGATGAGCTCCATTGCCGCGGTGATCTCGTGCATCGGAAACGAATGCGTCAGCAGCGGTTCGACATCGATGACGCCATCGCGGACGTAGGCGAGGGTGCGCTCCCACGTTGTGGGCAGCTTGCGTCCCACGACGCCGTACAGCGACAGGCCTTTCATCACGACGTCGCTCGTGATGTCGAGCGTCACCGGATCGCCGATACCGAGCAGGCTGACCCAGCCACCAGCTCGCACGATTCGCGTGGCGGATGCAACAGCAGTCGGTGCGCCGCTCATCTCCAGAACGCAATCGATGTCGCCGGCCGCTGCCTCTCTGACAGCGCGGTCAACGGGGCCGGCGTCGGCGCGCACCAGCGATGACGCACCCATCCGTTCGGCGAGCTGCAACCGGTAATCGTTGCGATCCACGGCGATCACCTTCGCCGCTCCCTGCACGCGCGCAACCGCGACGGCGGCACATCCGATGGGACCGCATCCGAACACGACGACAGTGCGTCCGTCCAGCTCGCCGTAAGAGCACGCGTGCACGGCGTTGCCGAACGGCTCCATCGCCGCAGCCACGGTCGCCTCAACAGCCGGGCCGACCGGCCACACGTTGGCCGCCGGGACGACAACGTGACCGGCGAACGCGCCGTCGGTGTCGACACCGAGGATGCGCGTGTTCTCGCACACGTGGAAGTCGCCA
>JAFALX010000001.1 GCA_019234035.1 Candidatus Dormiibacterota bacterium
CAGACGCACCAGGTATTCGCGCGCCTGCTCCGGCGTACGCAGGTCCGGCTCCCCCACGATCTCCATCAGCGGCACGCCGCTGCGGTTGAAGTCGACCAGGCTCTGCGTCGCGCTCTGCAGCACATCGCCGGCGTGATGCATCGTGCCGGTGTCCTCCTCGAGGTGGACGCGCGTGATCCCGCAGCGTACGGACTCGCCGTCGACCTCGAGGTCGACCCAGCCGTTGCGGGATAGCGGCATGTCGTACTGCGAGATCTGGTACCCCTTGGGCAGGTCCGGATAGAAGTAGTTCTTGCGGTCGAACTTCGTGAACGGCGGTATCTCGCAATGGAGCGCGAGCGCCGTGCGCACCGTGTACTCCACCGCCTGGCGGTTGATCACCGGCAGCACGCCGGGCAGCCCCAGGCACACGGGACAGGTGTTGTCGTTGGGCGCGGCATCGATGTACGCAGCGCTGCAGGCGCAGAACATCTTGCTGCGCGTCAGCAGCTGCGCGTGCACCTCGAGCCCGATGACCGCCTCGTAGCGATCGAGCCCCGTCTCCGCGAGCCTCGTGGACACGGGGGGGTTCGCGGGGGGTGTCCCCCCGCGTGTCATGCGACGGCTCCGAGCGGTGGCGCGGCGGTGTGCCAGTCGGTTGCCTGTTCGTACGCGCGCGCGATGCGGAAGACGCGCGAATCCTCGAAACGCGGCGCGATCACCTGCAGCCCGATGGGAAGGCCGTCGGAGAACCCGCAGGGCACCGAGATCCCGGGGAGCCCGGCGAGGTTGACGGGGAGGGTGAGCACGTCGGACAGGTACATGGAGATCGGGTCGCTTCGGTCGCCCATCGGAAATGCCACCGTCGGCGACGTCGGGCACACGAGTGCGTCGACCTGCTCGAAGGCGCGCGTGAACTCGGAGTCGATCACGGTGCGGACCTTCTGCGCCTTGCGGTAGTACGCGTCGTAGTACCCGGACGACAGCGCGTACGTGCCGAGCATGACCCGGCGCTTCACCTCGGGACCGAAGCCCTCCTCGCGCGTCGCCAGGTACATGTCGGTGACCGAGGGACGCTCCACGCGGAGGCCGAAGCGCACGCCGTCGAATCGCGCGAGGTTCGACGAACACTCGGCAGGCGCGATGATGTAGTAGACGCTGAGGCCAGCGTCGGTGGTGGGGAGCGACACGCGCTGCAGCACCGTCCCCTGCGATTCGAGCACGCGCAGCGCGTCCTCGACCGCGACGCGCACCGCCGGCTCGATGCCCTCGCCGAAGTACTCGTCCGGCACGCCGAGGCGAAGCCCTTCGACGCCCCCGCCGATCTCGCTCGTCGGGTCGCCGAGCGGGCGTGGGTCGGAGGTGCTGTCGAGCGGGTCGTGTCCGGCCATCGCGGCGTAGACAAGGGCTGCATCGTCGACCGTGCGCGCGAAGGGTCCGATCTGATCGAGCGACGACGCGAAGGCGATCAGCCCGTATCGCGAGACGCGTCCGTACGTGGGCTTGAATCCGACGACGCCGGTCAGCGACGCGGGCTGGCGGATCGATCCGCCCGTATCGGAACCGAGGCTGCACGGGACACTGCCCGCAGCGACCGTCGCGGCACTGCCACCGCTGCTGCCACCGGGCACGCGTTCCACATCCCACGGGTTGCCGACGGCGCCGAAGGAGGAGTTCTCGTTGGATGACCCCATGGCGAACTCGTCGCAGTTGGTCTTGCCCACGCAGACCATGCCCGCGTCGAAGAGACGGCGCACCGCGGTGCCTGTGTACGGCGGCACGAAGCGCGTGAGGATGTTCGACCCGGCCGTCGTCTCCACGTTCTCGACACACAGAACGTCCTTCAGCGCGAGCGGGATGCCGCACAGCGGCGACGCGGTGTCCGGGCGCTCACGCAGCACCTTCAACGCGGCGTCCGCCTGCGCGCGCGCAAGGTCGGGGGTGAATCGCAGGTAGGCGTTGAGCTGGGTCTCCAGCCCGCTGGCGTGCGCCAGCGCCTGCTCCAGCAGCGCGTGCGGGGTCGTCTCCCCGCTTCGCAGCGCCGCCGCCAGCTCGCGAATCGTCCTAGCCGTCGGCCTCGCTCTCCTGGATGGCGTTGACGACGAAGTAGTCGCCGTCGCTGCGCGGCGCGTTGCGCAGCGCGGCGGCCGCGCCGAGGCAGGGCCCGACCTCGTCGTCGCGCATCACATTGACCAGATCACCGACCTGCGCGGTCTCGGCCACGTCTGACGTGTCCACGCGCTGCAACACCGAGATGTGCTGGAGGATGGCCTCGAGCTCGGCGCCGAGCCGGCGTCGCTCGGCCGCGTCGAGGCCGAGGCGGGCGAGTGCGGCGACGTGGTCGACGTCGTCGGGGGTCAGCGTCATGAGCGACAGATTATCGATGCTGGTCAGAGGGGCAGCCACGTGAGCACGGTCTGCTCGGTGGGTGCGAATCCGGCGGCACGGTAGACGGCGAGCGCCGCCTCGTTGTCACCGCGCGTCCACACGGAGGCAAACGTCACCCCGCTCGACCGGATGAGCTCCATCGCCGCAGTCGCGAGGCTGGTGGCAACACCGCGCTCCCGAGCCTCCGGGCGAACGTAGAGCTCGGCGATCTCGGCCTCGAGGCCGTTGCCCGGATCGAACAGCGCCACCCAGCACAGCCCGAGCGGTACGCCGTCCGCGTCACGCGCGACCAGGTAGTGGTTCTCGCCGCTGAATGTTCGCGACACGTGCAGCCGCCGTAGGATTTCCTCGCGCGTCTCCTGCGGATGGTCGAAATGACGCTGCTCCTCGGCCGTCAGGTCGGCAAGCAGGTCGCGAACAGCCGCGACCTCGTCCGGGTGCATCTCGCCCACCTGCACGCTCTCACCGTTCATTCGCAGGCGATTCTGCCTGCACCCGGCTGCCGGTGCGGCCGATCAGCCCGGAGGAACGGCGCTCGTCGACGGCACCGCGCATCCGAGGTTCGGCCCAGCCGAGTTCCCGGTGGTCTTCCCCGGATCCGGCGTCCCACTCGGCACCAGGTTGCACGGAGTCATGCTGGGCGACGGCGACGGCCGCTGTGATGGCGGGAGCGACGCGCGCGGTGTGACGGGCGGCACGAACGTCGGCGTCGGCGTCGGGGTCGGCGTCGGTGCCGGCGATGACGTGGGGCCTGTCAGCTGCGTCCACGTCGAGCCATCCCAGGCCCAGAGCTCATCCGATACCGGTATGGCCAGGGGTTGCGCGGCCGCCCCCGGCGGCCGGCTGGTGGGCGTGACCTCGCCTCCGAAGAGCAGGAGCTTGTTGGAGACGCCGTCGTACACGAGCGCGCCGCCGGTGACCGCGGCAGGCGAGGCGGCCGGGTGCTGCTGCGTCCAGGCCGACCCGTTCCAGGTCCAGGTTCCGAGGCCGGTGAACGAGACCAGCTCATGCTGTGCGGGATCACCGGCGAGCGCGGACTCGATCACGCCGGGCCCACGGCTGAACGGCCTCGCGTCCATCCATGCGCTGCCCGTCCACGTGGACATGCTGCCCTGGCAGCAGGGGAAGGCCGGCGGTGCGGGAACTCGGGTTGGCGGCGGTGCCGGCTGCATCGGCCCGGGCTGCGCGGAGGGGAGCGTACTGAGCGGCGGCAGGACGGTGGGCGCCGAGCTCGACTCGCCGGAGGAGCCGGCCACCGATCCATTGCCGGCGGGTGCGACCACGCCTCCGGCGGTGTTCAGCGGGCACGGCGCCGCTATCGGCGCGGACGTGTAGGCAGGGCAGGAGGTGGCAAATGGTTCCCACGTCACGTCGACGAGGTGCCCAGACGTCGGATCGGAAGCGAGGACTCCTGTGCCGCCATATCCACCGCCGGGTCCCGGGGGCGGCGGAGCCGCGGGAATCGGAGTCCAGCCGGACCCGCTCCACACCCAGGCGCGCAGCGGCTGTTGAGGAATGGCACACGCGATCGCCGGCTGCGGCACGGGCGCCCCACTCTTCGTCGCCGGCGGCACCGGCGCGGGGCAGATTGCGGGAGTCATGACCGTGGGAGGCCCCGGTGACAGCATCAGCACCTGGCCC
>JAFALX010000267.1 GCA_019234035.1 Candidatus Dormiibacterota bacterium
TCTCCTTGAGAATCGGCTCCAGCTTCGGATGCGGGTACGTCACCGGTTCGAGACCCTGGCGGCGGCGCAGATACGGATGCACGGCATCGCCCTGGATGGGACCGGGGCGAATGATCGCCACCTGCACGATGAGGTCGTTGAACTCACGCGGCTGTGACTGCCACAGCGACTGCTGCTGCGCGCGCGATTCGATCTGGAACAGGCCGACCGTGTCGACGTTGCAGATCATGTCGTACACGCGCGGGTCGTCGAGCGGCAGCGCGTCGAGGTCGGGGCGCGCGCCGGTGGTCTGCTCGATGAGGTCGAGGCACTCGGCGATGGCGGACAGCGTGCGCAGGCCGAGCAGGTCCATCTTGATGAGACCGAGGTCTTCGACGTCGTCCTTGTCGAACTGCACCACGACGCGGCCCGGCATGGTCGCGCGCTCGACCGGCACGACATCGACCAGCGGCTCGCCGGTGACGAGCATGCCGCCGACGTGAATGCTCAAGTGGCGTGGGGTTCCCTCGATACGTTTGAGCACGTCGAGAAAGAGCTGCCACGGGAGCGTGGACGTATCGCCAACCGGTCCTGCCGTCGCACCCGTTCCCGATGCGTCCACGCCTCCTGCACGCAATGTTTCCTCGAGCGTTGCCATGTACCAGCCATCTGCGCCCTTGGCCAAGCGGTCGATGATCGTCTCGGGGAAGCCCATCGCCGCACCCACCTGGCGGATCGCCATGCGCGGACGGAAGGTCACGACGTTGGCCACCATGCCGGTCCGGTCCGCGCCGTACTTGTCATAAACGTACTGGAGCACCTGCTCGCGGTGATCCGTCGAGAAATCGATGTCGATGTCCGGTGTGCCCTGGTGGTCCTCGTGCAGGAAGCGCTCGAAGAGCAGGTCGTGCTCCACCGGGTCGACGCGGGTGATGCCGAGCAGATACGCGACGATCGAGTCGGCGGCGCTGCCGCGACCCTGCCCCGGGATTGCGTGCTCGCGGGCGAACCGCATGATGTCCCACGTGATGAGGAAGAACTCGGCGAGTCCCGTCTTCTCGATGACGTCGAGCTCGCGTTGCAGGCGCGCCGCCACCTTCCGCGTCATCGGGTGGTACTTGCGCTGCACCGACTCCTGGCAGAGCGCGTAGAGCACCGAGAACGGCGTCTCACCGTCGGGGACGGAAAAGCCGGGGAAGCGCACGTCGCTGAAGTCGAGTGACACGGCGCATTCCGTAGCGATGCGTGCGGCGGTGTCGAACGCTTCCGGGTACGCGCGCAGGCGCTCGCGCAACGCTGCCTCCGGCTGCAGGCGGTGCTCGCTGTTGGGCAGCAGCAGCCCATGGGCCGCGGCCTGGTCGAGCGTGGTGCGGTGGCGGATTGCGGTGAGCACGTCGAGCAGCGGCTTGTCGGCGGTCGTCGCGTGGTCGGGTGTCGCGCTGGCGACGGTCGCGACGCCGGCGCGCTGCGCCACATGCGCACACTCGGCGGCGATCCACGTGTCCGCCGGATGCAGGTGATGCGTCAGCAGAATCGCGGCGCGGTCGCCGAAGCACTCGCGCAGCCGCTCCGCATGACGCAGCGCCGTTCGGCGATCGCCTCGCACCAGCGCGTCGACCAGCGTCGACCGCGGGCCGCCGGCAAGCGCGATGCAGCTCGACAGCTCCGCAGGGTCGATCACCGCCGGTTCGCCGGTGGCGCGGACGGTGGTGGACGGCAGCCCAGGCCAGCCCTCGGGAAACGGTCCTGCGGTGGGCCGCAGCGCGCGTGGCCGCTCCGGCGGCGCCAGGAAGCGGCCGCTTGCAGGCTTCGATTCGTCCGCCGACAGCCCGGAGATGCGCACGCGGGGTTGCGCCTTGACACCGGCGAGCTGGGCGGCGCTCACCGCCCGGCAGAGCTGGCGATACCCGGTGCGGTCGCGCGCGATCAGACGCAGCCGGGACCCGTCGACGAGCTCGAGCTCGGTTCCGAGGATCGGCTTGACGCCGGCGGCCTGCGCCGCTTGGGTGAACTCGACCGCGCCGTACAGGCCGCTGCGGTCGCAGAGCCCGACGGCTGCAAGCTCGAGCGCTGCCGCGGCGATGGCGATGGCACGGGGCGAGGACGCCCCTTCGAGGAAGGAGTAGTGGGACCGCGCGGCGAGCTCGACTGCCACTTGACTGCTACCACATCTTTGTGTAGTCTACTGATGTGTCGTTCGGCGCCAGACAACACACTTCGCGCTCTCCACGGCGCCGGACGGCCGCCCCGGCAACTCCCCCTTCCCGCCCGGCCGCCGGCCCCCCTCGGCCGGCGGCCACCACGCGCAGTGCGGCGGCACGGGCGGCGGCCTCAGTCATACCGGCGCTCCCAGTGCCAGGTCGCGGTCTCGAGGTCGCGATACAGGTCGACGCAGGCGCCCTGACGCAGCAGGCAGCGCACGTAGTCGCGGCGCACCGGCGCGCGCCACCAGTCGGTCTCCACCCGCCAGGTGAGGGCCACCTCGCTCACGGAGCGCCAGAGGCCGTCCACGCGCACGGCGGCGGGCCGGCCGGTGGGAGCAGTGCGCACCTCGGCCTCCCCGCTGAGCAGCTCGGTCATCGCACCGCACCCGCGGCGGCGGGCGCCTCCCAGACGAAGCGCCGCTCGGCGAGGTCGCCCGGATCCAGCGCGAGCCGGGGCCGGCGGGCGGCGGCGTCACCGAACCGGGTGCGCAGCCGCGTAGCGGCGGCTGCGATGGAATCGCGGGCCGCGTCGCCGGGGCGGAGCAGGTCGGTCTGGCGGCCCGCGCCCGGGGCGATGCGGGTGAGCTCCAGGCGGATCGCGGCCACCGGTGCCGGCGGATGAAGCTCGCCGAGCAGCGCCAGCACGGCTGTCCACACCTCGGCGCGCGACCCGGCCGGTGCCGCCAGCGTCGCGGCTGCGGTCACCTCGGGGGCGTCCTCCAGCTCCAGAGTGACGCTCGCCTCACCGCAGCTCAGCCCCATCTCGTGCAGGCGGGTGCCGGTCACCGTCGCGCAGCGGCGCGCCGCCTCCACCAGGATCTCCAGCTGTTCGGCAGGCGGATCGAGCACGGCGCGCTCGGCCCAGATGCGATGCACGGCTCCGTCGTGAACACCGTCGCCGTCCAGGGCGCGCAGCAGCCGGTGCACCTCCATCCCCGCGGGACCGAACTGGCGCTGCAGCTCGGCCGGGGAGAGCGCCGCCACGGCGCCCAGACAATCGAGCCCGAAGTCCGCCAGCCGGGCGGTGATGGCGCGGGCGACCGGCAGCACGGCCAGGGGCAGCGGCGCCAGGAACGCCGCCTCCTCCCCAGAGCGGACCCGGCGCAGCCGCCCCGGGCGGCTCTCCCGCGCCGCCATGCGCGCGACAAACCGCGAGGCGGCGATGCCCACCGCCGGCGGGTCGCCGTCGAGCAGCGCCATGAGGACGCGGGAGACGGCGACGCCCCAGGCGCCCTCGTCGGCATAGGCGGCGTGCCTGCCGGACAGGTCGCAGAACGCCTCCTCGTCGCTCACCTCCACCGTGGGCGCCAGCTCGTGCAGCCGCGAGCCGAGCTCGTCGCGCAGCGAACCGGTGGCCTCGGCGTCGAGCGGGACGAAGGCCGCGGCCGGGCACTGCTGCTGCGCCTGGCGCAGCGGCTGGCCCACGTGCACCCCGGCGCGCACCGCCGCCGGGGACGCGGCGATCACGGGCAGGCGAAGCTCGGGCGCGCCCCCGACGATGACCGGCTCGCCGCGCAGCTCGGGGAAGCGGCGCAGTGCCGAGACGAGTCCGAGATGGGGGTAACGGGCGCAGAGGATGCGCATGTCAACCGGGCATCTCGGCCACGCGCGGCAGACCGGGATCGGCGCGCGCCGGCCGTGGCGGCACCAGCACCGCGGGCAGGCCTACCACCTCGGCGGCCGCGTAGGGGCGGGGATAGCGGAGCAGCACGGTCGCCTCCGCGCCCGTGGTGCCCACCTTGCTTTTGGCCGTGGTCAGCCGCACGCGCAGCCCGGTGACGTCGCCGTGGGCCCGCTGCCAGCCCATCGCGGTGCAGCCCAGCGTCAGCGACGAGGCATAGGCGAGCGGCGCAGCCAGAGGGATCGGCGCCGCGATCAGGCAAACAGCGCCCGTGCGTGCCACCGCCTCGGCCAGCGCCGTCAGCGCGTGCTCCCACACGGCCGTTCGCGGCTGCTCGCTTCCGAGCGCCACGGCCAGCCAAGGCAGGCCGGCGCGTACCAGCGAGCGGCCCATGGCCAGGCCACGACCCCAGCGGGTGGCGCCGGGGTCGAGCACCACGCAGGCGTCGAGCGCAGCCCCGAGGTCGGCGAGGAAGCCGGGATCGATCG
>JAFALX010000202.1 GCA_019234035.1 Candidatus Dormiibacterota bacterium
CGCTCAACCTCGCGGTCGAGGTGCAGGACGACGACGACGACAACGTGCGCATCGCACGCGTGAAGGTGCCGCAGATCCTCGAGCGCTTCATGCCGCTGGACGACGGGGAGCGCTTCATCCCGCTGGAGCAGGTGATCGCGGCACACCTCGATCAACTCTTCCCGCAGATGCGCATCGTGGGCCGCCACATGTTCCGGCTCACGCGCAACGCGGACTACGAGCTGGAGGGCGACGAGAACGAGGACCTGCTCGAGGCCGTGCAGACCATCCTGCAGCAGCGGCGGCGCTCGCCACTCGCCGTGCGTCTCGAGGTCGCCTCGGGCACTTCGGACGAGGTGGTCGATCTCCTCATACGCGAGCTCGAGCTCGACCGCGACGATGTCTACACCGTGGGGGCGCCGCTCGACCTCGGCGGGCTGTGGGACCTCTACCCGCGCGTCGACCGCCCCGACCTCAAGTACGGCAACTGGCGTCCCGTCACGCCTCCCGCACTGCTCACCTGGCGCAGCGAGAGTGGCGCCCCCGACGTCTTCCGCGCCCTGCGGCACGAGGACGTGCTGGTGCACCACCCCTACGAGGCATTCGACACGTCGGTCGAGGCCTTCGTCGAGCAGGCCGCGTCGGACCCGCGTGTGCTGGCCATCAAGCAGACGCTGTACCGCACCAGTGGCCGCGTCTCGCCGATGATCGACGCGCTGACGCGCGCCGCGGCGATGGGCAAGCAGGTGGTCGCGCTGATCGAGCTGACCGCGCGCTTCGACGAGCAGAACAACATCGCCTGGGCGCAGCTCCTCGAGGATGCAGGCGTCCACGTCGTGTACGGCATCGTCGGGCTCAAGACACACGCCAAGCTCACGCTCGTCGTCCGCGACGAGGAGAGCGGCATCCGGCGCTACTGCCATCTCGGCACGGGCAACTACAACCCGGTCACGGCGCGCGTGTACGAGGACCTGGGGCTGCTGACGAGCGATCCCGATATCGGCGCCGACATCTCCGACCTCTTCAACCTGCTCACCGGCTACAGCCGGCAGCGGCAGTACCGCCGCCTGCTGGTGGCGCCGCTGGGCATGCGCGCGGCCCTGCTCGACAGCATCCGGCGCCAGGCGCACCCCGGCGGGCGGATCACGCTGAAGGTGAACAGCCTCGTCGACCCCGTCATGATCGACGCGCTCTACGAGGCGTCGCAGGCCGGCGCCGACATCGCACTGATCGTGCGCGGCATCTGCGGCCTGCGCCCGGGAGTTCCGGGCATGTCTGACAGAATCACGGTGCGCTCGCTCGTCGGCCGCTTCCTGGAGCACTCGCGCATCTACCGCTTCGGCGAGGCGGGCGACGGCGCCGAGTACCTCGCCGGCTCCGCCGACCTCATGCCGCGCAACCTCGACCGCCGCGTCGAGGTGCTGTACCCGGTGTCGGCGCCGGAGCTGCGCGCGCGTCTCGACGAGATCCTCGCCATCAACCTCGAGGACGACGAGCTCGCGTGGGAGCTCCACCCCGACGGACACTGGTCGAAGGTCGCGCACGAGCGCGGGATCAACGCCCAGCAACGCTTTCAGGAGCTCGCGCTGGAGCGGTTGCCGCAGCCCGCGTGAGCGCCGCCGACGCATCCCGGTGGACGCTGGTCGCAGGGCCGCAGTTCCGAACGCCGGAGCTCGATTCCGTCGACGGCATCGTGGCCGGGGCGCCCGAGCTGACCCTGCTGCGGACCATCTACGTCGACACCATCGACCTGCGCATCCTGCGCAGCGGCGGTGAGCTGCGCCTGGAGCACGGCCGCGGCTGGACCGTGGTCCTCGGCAGCGGCGAGAACGCGGCGCAGCACGTCGCGCGTGTGCACCACTTCGACGGCACCCAGGGGGTGCCGCCGGCCGCGCTCGACCTCCTCACGGGATACACACGCGGAGCGCCGGTTCGGCCCGTGCTGCACACGCGGACCGAACGCCGCGACGTCGTCCTGACCGACGGTGACGAGCAGGAGCTCGGCACGCTGCGGGACGACCTCGTGACCGTGATGCACGGCCGCCGCATCGCCACGCGCTTCCGTGAGCTCGAGGTGGTCGCCTCCGGCGACGGTAACGGCGAGCAGGCGCGGCTGGCGTCCGTCGTCGCGGCGTTGCGCGCCGCGGGAGCGGCACCGGCATCCTCGGCGCCGACCGCCACGCGCGCCATGGGCGCGCCCGCCGCCGCCGCGCCCGACGTCACAGTTCCCCCTCCCTCGCGCGAACCGTCCGCTGCGGAGGCGGTGCGCCGGGCCATCGCGCTCGCCGTGACCCGCCTGATCCTCAACGACGCCGCAGTGCGCGTCGGCACCGACCCGGAGGGTGTGCACCAGGCGCGCGTGGCGACTCGGCGCCTGCGCTCCGACCTGCGCACCTTCCGGCCCCTGCTCGACGCCGAGTGGGTGGCGCGGCTGCGCGAGGAGCTGAGCGTGGTGGCAGGCCTGCTGGGCGCCGTGCGCGACACCGACGTCCTGTTGCAGCGCATGAATGCTGCCGCGGCGACCCTGCGGGACGGCGAGGCGACGGCCGCCATGGGTGTCGTCAGCGGCCTCGAGGAGGCCCGCGCCGCGGCACGCACAGCGCTGCTCGAGGTGATGCGCGGCGAGCGCTACCGCCGCCTGCTCGACGACCTGGTCGGCGCGGCGTCGATGCCACGCACCACGCCGGAGGCCTCGGGCAACGCCGCCGCGATCCTGCCATCGCTGGCTCGCGGACCCTGGCGCAAGCTTCGCAAGCGAGTAGCGCAGCTGCCGGCGGATCCGCCCGATGCAGACCTGCACGAGGTGCGCATCTTCGCCAAGCGCGCTCGCTACGCCGCGGAGGCCGTCGCCTCGGTGTCACGACCCGGCGTCGGCGAGTTCGCGTCCGCGGTGGCGAAGTTGCAGGAGGTGCTCGGCGACCACCACGACGCGGTCGTCGCGGAGGCCTGGCTCCGCGAGCGCGAGAGCCTCATCGAGGATCGCTTCGTGCTCGGCGAGCTCGTCGGCCTGGAGCGGGCCGCCGCGGCCGCGTCGCGGCAGGCGTGGCCGGCCGCGTGGGCCGCGGCCCGGAAGGCCCATCCACACCAGTGGTCCTGAGCCCGACACTTCCCGTATGAGCCGCCTGCTCCTGATCCGCCACGCCCACGCCGGGGATCGCGCGCGCTGGCGTGGCCCCGACGATCAGCGCCCGCTCAGCGAGAAGGGCTGGCGCCAGGCGCGCGGCCTCGTCGCGCTGCTGAGCGACGACGGCCTGGCGCGCATCACGTCGAGCCCGTCGCTGCGGTGTGTGCAGACGGTGCTGCCGCTCGCCGAGACCCGCGGGCTGCAGGTCGAGGAGGATCCGCGGCTGCACGAGGGCAGCGACCCGCACGAGGCGTTCACCGCGCTCGAGGCGGATCTGCACGCGGGTGCCTCGGTGGCGGCCAGCACTCACGGCGACCTGATGCCGGCGATCCTCGACCTCGCCGCCGAGCGCGGCGCGGTGCTGCCCCCCGACGTGCGCTGGCCGAAGGGCTGCACCTGGGTCCTCGACCATGAGGACGGCCGCTGGGTCGGGGCCCGGTTCCTGCCGCCGCCCGAGGCGTGATGCTGCCGCTGGGCAAGCTCCTGACGCGCGCGGGACTGCTGGAGTACGTCGGCGCCGAGGGCCTCGCACCGGGTGAGGCGCGCATCCCCGTCGAGTCAGTGGTGTACGACTCGCGGCAGGCCGGTCCCGGCGCCATCTTCGTCGCGGTCGACGGCTTTCATGTCGACGGGCATGACTTCGCGCACGACGCCGTAGCGCGCGGGGCCGTCGCGGTCATCGCCGAACACCCGCCGCATCCGCCGGTCCCGGTGGCGACGCCGCTCTTCTTCGTCGACGATCCGCGCGTCGCGCTGTCGGCCCTCGCGGCGGCGCTGCTCGACGACCCGAGCCGCGACCTCGTCGTCGCCGGCATCACGGGGACCGACGGCAAGACAACCACCGCGACGCTGCTGTGGGCGGCGTGGCGCGCCGCCGGATTTCCGGCGGCGTCGCTGACGACGGTCGACTGGCGTTGCGGCGGCGACATCACGCCGAACACGACGCGGCAGACGACGCTGGAAGCGGTGGAGCTCCAGGAGATGCTGGCCACGTTCCGGCAGCGCGGCTGCACGCACGCGGCAGTGGAGACGTCGTCGCACGCGCTGGCGCTGCACCGCGTCGACCACGTCCGGTACCGCTGCGCGGTGTACACGCGGGTGACCTCCGAGCACCTGGACATCCACGGCGATCGCGACGCGTATCTCGCGGCGAAGGTGCGCCTGGCACGGCTCGTCTCTCCGCGCGACGACGGCATCGTCGTGCTCGACGCAACAGACGACTTCGCCGCTCCCGTGCTGCTGCGCATCCCGGTGGCGACGCGGCTCACGTACAGCGCCGACCCCGGTGTCGCGGCCGACGTGTACGCAGTCCGATTGCACGCGGGCGAGTCCGGCGTGCAGTTCGACCTGCGCTCGCCGTGGGGCGAGGCGGCGGCATGGCTGCGTCTCGGCGGGCGCTTCAACGTCGCCAACGCACTGGCAGCGATCACCGCGGCGTGCGCCACCGGCGTCTCGCTCGGCGCCGCCGTGGCCGGCGTGGAGTCGGTGGAGCGCGTCGCCGGCCGCATGGAGCGTGTCGACCTCGGGCAGCCGTTCGACGTCGTCGTCGACTACGCGCACACCGCGGAGTCGCTCGCGACTGTGCTGCGGGAGCTGCGCGAGACGACTTCCGGGCGCCTGTGGACCGTGTTCGGCTCCGCCGGAGAGCGCGACGTCGAGAAGCGCGCCGAGATGGGCGCCGTCGCCGCGCAGCTCGCGGACCGCATCGTCATCACCGACGAGGACCCGCGCGACGAGGACCGGATGCGCATCCTCGACGGCATCGCCGCGGGAGCGCGCAGCCACGGCGCAACCGACGGCGAGAACCTGTGGCTCGTGCCCGACCGCAGCGACGCGATCTCGTACGCGATGGAGCACGCCGAGCCCGGCGACGCGGTGCTGCTCGCCGGCAAGGGCCACGAGGGCAGCATCATCACGGCGTCCGGCGCCATCCCGTGGGACGAGCGGCGCGAGGCGGAGCGCGCCATCGCGGCGCGGATGGGCGCCGCGCCCGCCGAGCTCTGACCCGGGACTACCGCAGGGGACGCCGCGCGGGAACGCCCGGGCGCCGCGGGAACCGCGGCGGCGTCGGCGCCGCCTTGGGCACGAGCAGCACTCCCGGCCTCGGCTCCGGGTCTCCACCGCCCAGCAGCGGTGCGGCGGGTGCCGCCGCTCGCGCGACGGCGGGCGAATGGTTGACGAGCGCCGCCACGGTCCCGCCGACCCGAACGAACGGCAGCGTGAGCTCACAGAGCACCGCGGGCTTTGCCAGCGCCCGCGCGGTCGCGACGTCGAAGCGCTCGCGGAGGCCGGGGTCGTGGGCGGCCTCCTCGGCGCGTCTGGTCACCACCGCGAGCGCCGTGAGCCCGATGACACCGGCCACGTGCACGAGGAACCCGGTCTTGTGGGAATCCGAGTCGAGCAGCGTCACGCGGA
>JAFALX010000207.1 GCA_019234035.1 Candidatus Dormiibacterota bacterium
AGCTGGTCGGCACCAAGATCCCGGTCAAGATCCTCGAGGTCAACCGCAAGCGCAACCGGCTGATCGTCTCGCAGCGCGCGGCCCAGGACGAGGACCGCGCGCGTCAGCGCGAGGAGCTGTTCGAGAAGCTGCAGGTCGGTGACGTTGTCACCGGAAAGGTGAGCGGCATCACATCGTATGGCGCGTTTGTGAACCTCGGCGGCGCCGATGGGCTCATTCACATCAGCGAGCTGTCGTGGGACCGCATCAACAACGTCAGTGACGTGCTCGCAGTCGGCGACGAGGTGCGCGTGAAGGTGATCAAGCTCGATCCCGAGCTCTCCCGCATCAGCCTGTCGCTGCGACAGATGTCGGAAGACCCGTGGGAGACGATCGAGCAGCGCTTCGCGCCCGGCACCGCGGTCAAGGGCATCGTCACCAAGACCAAGAAGTACGGTGCGTTCCTGCAGATCGCGGACGGCGTCGAGGGGCTGCTGCACATCAGCGAGCTGTCGTGGGACCACGTGGATCGCACCGAGGACGTCCTCAAGGTCGGCGACGACATCGAGGTGATGGTGCTCAGCGCGGACCGCGTGCGGCGCCGCATCAGCCTCTCGCTGCGCCAGCTGCACGGCGGCGGGCCGGAGGGTGCCGAGGGCACCTACGAGACGCCCTCGTACGACTTCCCCGAGGACGACGAGGACGAGGACGACACTGCGGACACGCCTCCCAACGGCGTGGTGGGAGATACCCCCGATGCCCCGGCGGCTGCTGGAGATGCCGAGGATGCCGATGAGGCCGAGGATGCCGAGGCCCCGGCGGCTTCGAGCGAGACCGAGGAGGCCCCGGAGCTCGAGCCCGCCACGGCGGCGGGACACGACGACACCGCGGACTGACGTGTCAGCCCCGAGCGGGGCGTTTGTGCGGCGTGAGCGACATTCGTGTCGCTTCAGGGAGTCGGTCCCGATCAGTTGCTTGGCAGCGGCACCCCGAGGGCATAATGGACACGTTCTCAGCTGCCGGTGCTGACCCCTTCCATATCCGGGGGGGCCGGGTCGGCGGAGGCCATCGTGTACCCATTCGAACGCTTCACTGAAAGAGCCAAGAAAGTCCTCACCCTCGCGCAGGAGGAGGCTGAGCGCTCGCACCATTCGTACATCGGCACCGAGCACCTCCTGCTCGGGCTGCTGCGCGAGGGCGAGGGACTCGCCGCCAAGGTGCTGAACAACCTCGGAGTCGAGATCAACAAGGTGCGCAGCACCATCGAGTCCGTGCTGGGCCGCAACGAGCGGATCATCATCCAGCAGATCATCCCGACCTCGCGCGTGAAGAAGGTCATCGAGATCTCCTTCGAAGAGGCGCGGCGCATGGGCAACAACTACGTCGGCACCGAGCACCTGCTGCTCGGGCTCCTCATCGAAGGTGAGGGCATCGCCGCCCACGTTCTGGAAGACCTTGGCGCCAACCTGGAGAAGGTGCGCGGCGAGATCGAGCGGCTGCTGCACGAGTCCGGCCTCGAGGAGGAGAGCAAGGAGGCGCAGAAGAAGCCCTCCAAGACCCCGCTGCTCGACCAGTTCTGCCGCGACCTCACCGAGCTCGCGGTGAAGAACCAGCTCGACCCTGTCATCGGGCGCGCGATGGAGATCGAGCGCGTGGTGCAGATCCTGAGCCGCCGTACGAAGAACAACCCGGCGCTGATCGGTGAGCCCGGCGTGGGCAAGACCGCCATCGCCGAGGGCTTGGCGCAGCAGATCGTGCTGGGCAACATCCCCGAGTCGCTCATGGGCAAGCGCGTGCTCACCCTCGACATGGGGGCGCTCGTCGCCGGCACCAAGTACCGCGGAGAGTTCGAGGAGCGCCTGAAGAAGATCCTTGACGAGATCCGCCAGTCGCGCGAGGTCGTGCTGTTCATCGACGAGCTGCACACCCTCGTCGGCGCGGGCGCCGCGGAGGGCGCCATCGACGCGGCCAACATCCTCAAGCCGGCGCTGGCGCGCGGCGAGATCCAGTGCATCGGCGCGACGACCCTGAACGAGTACCGCAAGTACATCGAGAAGGACGCGGCGCTCGAGCGGCGCTTCCAACCGGTGTTCGTCGACGAGCCGACGCTGCAGGAGACCATCGAGATTCTGCACGGCATCCGCCCGCTGTACGAGAAGCACCACCGCGTCAAGATCACCGACGACGCGCTGAAGGCCGCCGCGGAGCTGTCAGTCCGCTACGTCACCGACCGGTCGCTGCCGGACAAGGCGATCGACCTCATCGACGAGTCGAGCGCGCGCGTGCGCATGAAGCTGACCACGACGCCGGAAGAGCTGCGGAGCATGCAGCGCGAGATCCGCGAGCTGCGCACGCAGAAGGAAGAGGCGATCGCCGCCCAGGACTACGAGACGGCGGCGAGCTTCCGAGACAAGGAGAAGAAGCTCCAGGACAAGTACGTGTCCCAGGAGATGAAGTGGCGCGACGAGCTCGGCGCCACGGTGCCCGAGGTCACCGAGGAGCACATCGCGGAGATCATCTCCTCATGGACGGGCGTTCCCGTGTCGCGCCTGGTCGAGGAGGAGACGTCGCGCCTGCTGCGCATGGAGGACGAGATCCACAAGCGGCTCGTCGGCCAGGACGACGCGGTCAAGGTCGTGTCGCAGGCCGTGCGCCGCGCGCGTGCCGGACTCAAGGACGCCAAGCGACCGATCGGATCGTTCATGTTCCTCGGGCCCACCGGCGTGGGCAAGACGGAGCTGGCGCGCTCGCTTGCCGCGTTCCTGTTCGACAACGAGGACGCGATCATCCGGCTTGACATGAGTGAGTTCATGGAGCGCCACTCCACGGCTCGTCTTGTCGGCTCGCCGCCCGGGTACGTCGGCTATGACGAGGGCGGGCAGCTCACCGAGGCGGTGCGGCGCCGCCCGTACAGCGTGGTGCTGTTCGACGAGATCGAGAAGGCGCACCCCGAGGTCTTCAACATGCTGTTGCAGATTCTCGAGGACGGCCGCCTCAGCGACGCCAAGGGCAAGGCGGTCAACTTCTCCAACGTGATCGTCATCATGACGAGCAACCTCGGCGTGTCCAATCTGCGCGCCAACATGTCGCTCGGATTCCAGCCGTCGGTCCCGGATGAGCGGACGACGGACACCGAGCACGCCAAGATGCGCGACACGATCATGGACGACCTCAAGAAGCAGTTCCGT
>JAFALX010000205.1 GCA_019234035.1 Candidatus Dormiibacterota bacterium
ACGCGAAGAACGCGGCCGCGGGCGTGCGCCAGAAGCTCTTCTGCTCGTAGCCGAGCTGGCGCCCGAAGACGCCGGCGTCAGTCGCCACTGGTCAGCTCCAGGTACACGTCCTCGAGCGAGGGACGGGTCACCTCGAGCGCCTCCAGCTCGAGCCCCTTCTCCAGCGCCCATGACGTGATCTGGTTCACCGAGCGAGTCGGGGTCGTGGTCTCGATCGTGGCCACCCCATCGTGAACCTGCGCCTTCAGCGGCAGGGCGGCGATATCGATGCCGTCGACGGCGAAACGGATGAACGTGCGGCGCTCGCCGGTGCCGCGCAGCGTGTCGGGCGTTCCCGCGGCGACGACCTGTCCAGCAGCGACAACGACGATGCGGTCGGCGAGGTTCTGCGCCTCGTCCATGTAGTGGGTGGTGAGCACGATCGTCTTGCCCAGCGAGCGCAGGCTGCGCACGAGCTCCCATGCGCCCCGGCGCGCCGTCGGGTCGAAGCCGGTGGTGGGCTCGTCGAGAAAGATGAGCTCGGGATCACCAACGATGCCGAGGGCGACGTCGAGCCGGCGCTGCTGCCCGCCGGACAGCGTGCGCACGCGGGCGTGGGCCTTCTCGGTGAGGCCCGCGAGCTCGAGCACCTCCGCGGTGGGCCGGGGCGTGGGGTAGTAGCCGCCGAACAGGTCCAGCAGCTCGGTGACGCTGAGCTGCGGCGCGATCGCCGTCTCCTGCAGCACCAGCCCGACCCGCTGCCGCAGCGCGGTGCCGCCGTGTTGCGGGTCGAGGCCGAGGACGAGCACGTTGCCCGAATCGCGATTGCGGTACCCCTCGAGGATCTCGATGATCGTCGTCTTGCCGGCCCCATTGGGACCGAGGAGCCCGAAGACCTCACCTGACTCGACGGTGAAGCTGACGCCCCGCACGGCTGCAACGGAGCCGTACGACTTGCGCAGATCCTTCACGACGATCGCCGCCACCGCGCTCTCCTATTCGACGATGGGTGACACGTTTGTTGCGCCATAGTGCCAGAGAACCCGCCGCGTCCTCTGACAATCCGTGCAGGCGCCGATGACTCTTGCCTTCACCAATGTCGACCTCCTCCACCGCGGTTGGGAGGACGCCGTCTCCGAGATCACGCCGCACCTTTCCGAGGTCCGCGCGACCATGGAAACGGAATATGCGGCACTGCTGCACGAGGGCCGCATCGACGAGCAGGCGCTGCTCGCCGCGGTCCGTGAGGTGGCCTCCGTGGCGGCGCGCGCGGCGGGAGCCGACAAGGCGCGGCTGCTGAGCCGCTCGATGCACCGCTCGGTGTACGAGTACCTGCTGTCCCTCGACGCGATGACGCCCGAGGAGACCGCCGGCGAGGCACAGATCGGAGGTGTCGCGACCGACCCGAGCCGGCTGATCGGCATGGAGGAGATCGCCGAGATCGAAGGCCGGCAGGCGGCGATTCGCGCCGAGGAGGAGGCGGCGGCTGCGGCGATCGCGGCGGCCGCACAGGCCGAGGCGGAGCGTGTCGCCGCGGAGCGCGCGGAGGCAGAACGGCTCGCCGCCGAAGAGCGCGCGGAGGCAGAACGGGTCGCCGCCGAAGAACGCGCGGAGGCAGAGCGTCTCGCCGCCGAGACAGAGCGTGCTGCCGCCGAGGCGCGTGCCGAAGCGGAGCGGATCGCAGCCGAGCGAGCTGCCGCCGAGCACGCCGCCGCAGAGCGAGCCGCCGCGCACCGCGCCGCGGCCGAACGAGCGGCTGCCGAACGAGCCGCCGCGCAGCGCGCGGCGCAGGAGCGGGCGGAGGCCGAGGCAGAGCGCGTCGCCATCGATGAGCGAGTCGCCGCGGAGCGCGCCGCCGCATATCGCGCGTCGCTCCAATCCGAGGCCGCCGCTGCCGACGGGGAGCTGCCCGGGGTCGACTCCGCAAGCCAGACCGAGCAGCCGACGGACGATGAGGCCCCGACGGGTGGGTTCTACCGCCCGCGCTTCAAGCTCTTCAGAAGGGGGTCGAGCGACACCACCGAGACCGAGGGTGAGGGACAGGGGACGGCTCCCGGCTCGCCGTCGTGGTGGCGCGGACCGGACGCGCCGCCGGCGCCCCAGGAGCCCGAGGTCGAACCCGCTCCCACCGAGGCGATGAAACCGGCGGCATCAGCTGGGCCGGCGGCGTCAGCCGGGCCGGCAGCGGACGGCAGGCCGCAATCGGACGGCAGGCCGGCGCCGGTCGCCGAACCCGCGCCTGTGCCCAGGCCGAACACGGCTCCGATTCCCGAGACCCGCGCGCCCAAGGCTGCGCACGACGCCGGGTTCGCCGTGCAGCCGCGGGATGGCTTCCATCTCACCGAGTTCGCCGACTTCGTCCGTCCCGCCGCGCAGGCCGCGCCGCAGCCCGCCACAGAGGCGCCGGAGGACACCGCGCCCGCGGTCGACGGCGACGGCGGCAAGGCCGCCAAGCGCTGGCACGTGCGCAGCTCGCGACGGCCGAGCACCGGCGGGGCCGCCGACATCGACATCGACTTGGACGGCGGCCTCGACGAGGACGAGTGGGAGGAGCGCCGCCTCATCGACTCGGACCCAAAGGTCGCCCAGGCGCACAGGGACGTCAACGACCTGCTCCGCCGCCGCAAGTGCGACGAGGCCGCGTCGCTGCTGCAGAAGCTGGCGGCCGACCAGGGCAGCCGGTCCGTCGCCGAGCTCGCGCTCGACGCCGGCGACCGCTGTCGCGCGCTCGGCAAGGGCAACGCAGCGCTGAGCTGCTACATCGCCGCGTCGCGCGCGGATCCGTCGTTCGAAGGGCCGCTCATGCGTCTGGCCGACGTGTGCCTCGACGATCGCGACATCGATCTCGCCGTGACCTACCTCGAGCGCGTGGCCAAGCTGCACCGGCAGCGCGGCGACAACCGCGGCGCCCTGCGCCTGTACCGAAAGATCGCGACCATCGCGCCGTATCGCGACGACATCCTGGCGACGCTGATGCGCGCCAACACCACGGGTCAGTTCGAGGACTGACGCAGCGCGCCACGCGAGGGCGGCGCTTCCGCGTGCGCAGGCGGGCGTCGCGGCGCACTCCGCCACCGTGTCGTCATGCACATGCGACAGCGCCGCTGCGCGCAGCACACCACACAGCAGCGTGACCTCATACGTCACCGACGCTAGTTGCCGTGCGATCCCTTTGTTACCGATTGGCGATTCTGCTCCGATCGCGCTGGGTCACACTCGATCCGGCTTTGTAGAACCGCGTGCCGAGCGCCGGCCGGTGTGGTGATGCGGGGCAGCACAGCAAACCACGCGAGGAGAACAGGTGTCGATACCAGCGAGCAAACCGAACAACCGGATCTTCCTCCTTCTGGGGATCGTCCTTGCGGCGCTTGCATTCGGCGGCGTCCTCTTCGCGCTGCGCTCGAGCTCGGGCTCGACGGTCAGCGTCGTCGTGGCCAAGGACACGATCAGCGCCGGCACGGCGATCACCGCCGACCAGCTCACCACCGTCGACCTGCCGACGAGTGCTGTGCCGTCGGATGCGTACCAGGTGGCGAGCGCCGTCACCGGCAAGACGAGCAACGTCACCATCGGCAAGAACGACCCGCTGGTACCCGCATTCTTCGCGGCGACACCGCTGAGCGGAACCGCCACGACCACGAGCGCGAACGGCACGTCGGTGCCCGTGTCGCTCGAGACATCGATCACGAAGGGCTTCGTGGCGATGGCCATCCCTGCAGCCGGTGAGCTGCCCCCGAGCACCAACCCGGCGTGCCCCGCAAACTGGGACAACCTGCAGCAGAACAACGTGACAGGCGATCTCACGTCGGCCGGCTACTACATCCAGCCGGGTGACCACATCGACGTCGTTGCGCTCGACCTCAACAACTGCACCCTTTCCACGCGGTTCACGTTCCAGGATATTCCCGTGCTGCGCGTCGGCACGCAGGGCTCGAACGGAGCCTCGCCGTCCGTGTACCTCGTCGAGGTGTCGCGCAGCCAGGCGGAGCTGCTCGCCGGCTTCTCGGTGGGCATGGGTCACGAGAGCACACTCCGCTACGTGCTGCGGCCCGAGTCGGAGTGGGGCAAGGTGACGCCGGGCAACACCGCGTACACGCCGAACTACGAGTCGAGCGCCGGCGCGCCCGTCCCCGCGACGAGCGACACGCCGGTCGAGGCCAGCACCCTGGACACCCTCTTCGGCCACTGACACCATGAACCTCGCGTCGCTGGTCGCGGCAACGCTGGTCGCCTCAGCCGTCCTCGCATTCCTCGCGTTCTTCCTCAGCGGACGGCGCAGCGAGGCGGAGGAGATGGCGCGGCGCCTGAATCAGTACGGTGGCGTCGCGGTCGCGACGTCACCGACGTCCTCCCCGCGGGTGCGCACGGGCAACGTGCTCCGTGACCTGCTCGACACGGTGACAACGGCGATGAACCCGCTGATGTCGCGCAGCTCGCACAGCGGGAAGCTCGCCGAGGATCTGCAGAAGGCCGACCTCAGGCTGAAGTCGTCGGAATGGGTGCTCGCGGTCATCGGCGCCGGCTTGCTCGTCGGCCTGCTGATCGCGCTGCGGTACGGGCAGCCGATTCTGTTCCTCCCCTGCCCGTTCGTCGTCTGGGTGCTGTCGGGGTTCTTCCTGAAGTTCCGCCAGCGCCGCCGCATGCGCAAGTTCAACGCACAGCTCGGCGACACGATCCTGCTGCTCAGCAACGCGCTCAAGGCCGGGCACTCGTTCGCGCAAGCGCTCTCGTCGGTCGCCAAGAACGCGGTGCCGCCGATCTCGGAAGAGTTCGGCCGTGCAACGCGCGAGATCGCGCTCGGCATCAGCGTCGACGACGCGCTCAATCACATGGTGGAGCGCAACAAGTCCGAGGACTTCGACCTCTTGGTCACTGCCGTGCAGATCCAGCGCGTGGTCGGCGGCAACCTCGCCGAGATCCTCGACACGATCGCGTTCACCATCCGCGAGCGCATCCGCATCCAGGGTGAGATTCGCACCATCACGGCACAGGCCCGCGCGTCAGGGTGGATCATCACGATCCTCCCCTTCGCGCTCGCCGGCATCCTGGCGCTGATCTCGCCGGGGTACTTCGGACCGTTCCTCGGTGACCCGCTGGGTCATGTGCTCATCGGGATGGGCGTCGTGTCCATCGCCATCGGCGCGGCCGCGATCCAGAAGATCGTGAAGATCGAGGTCTGACGATGAGCTTCCTCGCACTGGGTCTCGCCGTCGTCGCGGCGCTGTCGGTGGTGCTGATCATCGCCGGCCTCACGGTGAACATGTCGTCGAAACCGGCAGACCTGCTCGAGGCGCGCCTCGCGCAGTTCACCGAGCTGGGCCGTATGCCCGCGACGCTCAGCGAGGTCGAGCTCTCGCTGCCGTTCTTCGAGCGCGCCATCCGTCCGACGCTCGACAAGTTCGGCGGCTTCATCACCAGGCGCCTCCGCTCCGGCAGCCTGGACGCGTTGCAGGAGCAGCTCAACCTCGCGGGCCGGCCGTGGGGCATGACCGCCAGCGCGTTCTGGTTCCTGCGTCTGCTGTCGCTGCTGCTGTGCACCGTGCTCGGCCTCGGTATCGCAGTGCTTCTCGGCCTCGAGCAGCCGATGTTCCTGCTCGCCGTCGTGGGCGGCGGCGTGCTGGGGTACCTGCTGCCGCAGATGGTGCTGGGCAGCAAGGTCAAGAAGCGCCAGAAGGGGATCCTGCTGGCGATGCCGAGCGCGCTCGACCTGCTCACCATCAGCGTCGAGGCCGGCCTGAGCTTCGACGCGGCGCTGACCCGCGTGTCCGAGACGTACGAGAACCCCCTGACGGCGGAGATCACCCAGGTGC
>JAFALX010000072.1 GCA_019234035.1 Candidatus Dormiibacterota bacterium
CCAGCATCTCGGTGGTGGCCGTGATCTCAAAAGAAAACGGGATCATGTCGCGGTACACGCGAAGCGAGACCGCGGCGATGTCCTGCAGGTTGCGCGCCACGGTTGCCGCGCCCACCCTCTCGATGAGGCTGCCCAGGAAGCTGCGCAGGTCCGTGGTCCAGCGCTCGCAGAGCGACGACATGAGATGCGCCTTGTCCTCGAAGTGGACGTAGAGCGCGCTGTCGGAGCAGCCGGCCTCCCGCGCGATCTCGCGAGTTGTGAGGCCACGCGCCCCCTTCTCGAGGATCAGCCGCTCGGCCGCGGCGAGCAGCGCGTCACGGACGCCCGGGCGCTCGGCGGTGCTCCTGGGCGATCGCTCAGTATCAGTGGTCACCCGCTCAGTATCGCTGATCGCTTGCTCAGCCGTCAAAATCGTATTCGCCGGCCGGGGTGCCGCGCATTCGGGCGCTGCGCTCATGACTGAGGTCATCGGGTACGCAATGCGTGGACGTCGCCCCTGGCCTCGCCGACATCGCAGCGCCAGACGCAGGCGTCGGTAGCGTCACCGTCGCAGGGATCCGTCACGCAACGAGCCCGCCCGCGATTGCTCCCGCAACGACGAGCGCGGGCGCCGAAAGCGGCCAGCGCAGCATGACCAGGAGCGTGATGGCGGCCGCGATCGGCGGCTCGGCGCCGGCGAACGAGACGCGCGCCAGCGCCACCGCCACGGCGACGATGAGTCCGAGTGCAGCAACGTTGACGCCGCTCAGCGCATCGCGCAGCATGAGGTGGTCACGCACCACGCGCGTGATGCGGTCGAGCAGCGGTACCAGTGCCAGGCCCGGCAGGAATATGCCAACTGTGGCTAGAACTGCGCCGGCGACGCCGGCGACGAGGAAGCCGATGAAGGTCGCGGTGGTGAACACGGGACCGGGCGTCGCCTGGCTCAGCGCGATGGCGTCCACGACTTGCCGGTCGCTGAGCCAGTGCAGGTTCAACACGAGCTCACTGCGCAGGAACACAAGCAGTACGTAGCCACTGCCGAACGCCACCGCGCCGAGTTTCAAAAAGGTGGCAAAAACCGCGGCCAGGGAGATCGCCGAGATCTGGGCGACACCCGATGCAGCACCGGTGGGGAGGCCTGCCGCGGCAATGAGCGCAGCCGGCTGAACAGGAGCACCACTCGACGGCTCGCGCACAGCGCGCCGCCCAGCCCAGCGGACGAGTGCAATGGCACCGCCGCCCCCCGCCAGTAGCGCGATCGGCTGATTAACGAACACGGCCAGTGCCGCCACGCCCGCAAAGACGACGGTCACGTCCCAGCTGCGAAGCACGCGACGCCCGAGGTCGACCACCGCCCAGCCGACGATGCCCACCACGACAGGTGTCACCCCGGCGAGCACTCGCTGGCCCACGGGGCCCGCTCCGAAGCGCTGATACAACGCGGCGAACAGCAGCATCAACCCCATCGCCGGTGTGATGAAGCTGACCGCGGCGGCAAGCAACCCGCGCCAGCCGGCGCGGCGATAGCCGAGCAGCACGGCGAGCTCGGTGGAGCTCGGCCCTGGAATGAGCTGGCATGCTGCGAACAGCTCGAAGAACTGCTCCTCGTCGAGCCAGTGACGCTGCTGCACCAGCAGCCTGCGCATCAGCGTGACGTGCGCCGCCGGCCCCCCGAACGCCACACACCCCAGGAACAGGAAGACCACCGCGACCTCGCGCGCGGTGCCCCGGGCCGGCTCGCCCGGCGCCGCGATCAGGTGGTGGCGCCTCGGCTGGCCGACGCCACCCGCGCCGCGTACTTGGCGAAGACGCCGGTGCGGTATCTCGGCGGCGGCTCGACCCAGTCCTGGAGCCTGCTGGCGAGCTCGTGGTCACTGAGCTTGACGTCGAGCCGGCGCTCCTCCACGTCGAGCTCGACGATGTCGCCGTCGCGCAGCAGCGCCAGCGGGCCACCGAGCGCCGCCTCCGGCGACACGTGCGCACACATGAACCCATGCGTCGCGCCGCTGAACCGTCCGTCGGTGATCAGCGCCACGGAGTCGCTGAGGCCCGCGCCGACGATCGCCCCGGTGACGGCGAGCATCTCGCGCATCCCCGGGCCGCCGACCGGACCCTCGTAGCGGATGACCACCACGTCGCCCGCCCCGATCTGGCCGTCGCGCACCGCGGCGAAAGCGGCCGGTTCGCCGTCGAAGACGCGGGCGGGTCCCTCGTGCCGGGAGCGGTCGTTTCCGGCGAGCTTCACGACGCAGCCCTCGTCGGCGAGGTTGCCGCGGAGGACGGCCACGCCGCCGTGCTCCTTCAGGGGCTGATCCGCCGGGCGGATCACCAGCTGCCCCGCCGTCTCGTGCGCCGCGGCGGCGATCTCCGCGATGGTGCGGCCGTCGACCGTCCGCGCGTCTCCGTGGAGCAGCCCGAGCGACAGCAGCCGCTGCATCAGCACACCCAGGCCGCCCGCGGCGTACACGTCGGTCGCCACGTAGCGGCCACCGGGGCGCAGGTCGGCGAGGATGGGCGTGCGCCAGCAGATCGCGTCGAAGTCGTCGATGGTCAGCGGCACCTCGGCCTCCGCGGCGATGGCGAGCAGGTGCAGGACGGCATTGGTCGAACCGCCCGACGCGGCGAAGGAGGTGATCGCATTCTCGACCGCGTCGCGTGTGACGATCGACCGCGGCGCCGTGCCGTCGCGCACCAGCCTTGCCGCCAGCTCGCCGGCTGCCTCGGCCACCGCCGGCTTGTCGGGGTGGGTCGCCGGAACCTCGTTGGCGCCGGCGGGGCTCAGCCCGAGAAACTCGACCGCGCCGGCCATCGTGTTGGCGGTGAACTGCCCGCCGCATGCGCCCGCGCCGGGGCAGGCCGACTCCTCCACCGCGCGCAGCTCGTTCTCGTCGATGCGGCCGGCGTTGTAGGCACCCACCGCCTCGAAGACGTCGCCGATGGTCAGGTCACGTCCGTGCAGATGGCCGGGCTGGATGGTGCCGCTGTAGAGGATGACGCCGGGGATGTTCAGACGGCACAGCGCCATCGCCGCCGCGGGGATGGTCTTGTCGCAGCCGACGATGAGCACGAGCCCGTCGAAGCTGTGTCCGCGCGCAACCAGCTCGATGGAGTCCGCGATGACCTCGCGCGACACGAGCGACGCCTTCATTCCCTCGGTGCCCATCGACACGCCGTCGCTGACGGCGATGGTGTTGAACTCCATCGGCGTCGCCCCGGCATTGCGAATGCCCGTCTTCACGTGCTCGGCAAGCGCGCGATGGTTCCAGTTGCACGGCATCGTCTCGATCCAGCAGTGACCGACGCCGATGATCGGCCGCTCCAGGTCGTCACGGCTGAAGCCGATCGCGCGCAGCATCGCGCGCGAGGGCGCACGCGACGGACCGCGGAGCATCTCGTCGCTGCGGCGCGGCGCCGTCGGGCCAGCCATGTGCCGGAAGGATACGGAGGCCGACGTGGGCCACGGCATAACTGATAGTCACGCTAGGCTGTTCTCTGTAGGCATGACTATCGCAACGCCGCCGGCCCGGCCACCGCGTCGCTCGCTGCCGGCGCAGCTGGGCCATGAGCTCACCCGCACCCCTCTGCGACGGCGCGTGTTCCTCGTGGTCGGAATTCTCGTGCTGGCGGCGCTGGCGGTGCCGCTCGTGATCAATGCCGGCCTGCAGCTCCTCGCCGAAACCGCCGGCAGCCCTGCGCCGCGCACCTTCGCGGCTGACAGCGTCGTCGTCGACCGCGCCGGCGTCCCGATCGCGGATCTCCACCCGCCAGGCGAGACGCGCATCCCGATTCCCCTCAGCGCCGTCGCGCCGGCGATGCAGAAGGCGATCGTGGACGTCGAGGACCGCCACTTCTGGACCGAGGGTGCCGTCGACGTCGGCCGCGTGGCCGGCGCTGCTCTCCACGACGCCAACGGCGGGAGTCAAGGCGCGAGCACCATCCCCATGCAGCTGGTGAAGCTCGTGTACCTCAACGACAACCGCACGGTGTCGTTCAAGCTCCAGGAGATCGGTCTCGCGCAGCGGCTCGCCGAGTCGACCCCGAAGCCCGCAATCCTCGACGACTACCTCAACGACGTGTTCTTCGGCGGCGGCGCCACCGGCGTGCAGGCGGCGGCGCACCGGTACTTCGGCGTCGACGCGGCCTCGCTGTCGCTGGCGCAGTCCGCGCTGCTGGCCGGGCTGCCCAACGCGCCCAGCGCGAACGATCCGCTCGTGAACCCGGACGCGGCGAAGGCGCGTCAGTTGCAGGTGCTCGAAGCGATGGTGACGAGCGGCGACCTCAGCGCAGCCGATGCGTCAGCCGCCTCCCAGGAGCCGCTGCGGTACGCGCCGTTCGACATCGATGACGTCGATCAGGCGCCGGCGTTCGTCGCCCGCGCCGCCCAACAGGTGGCCTCGGCGCTCAACGTCGATCCCACGACCGCGGGGC